>NZ_JBIVYG010000010.1:0-196514 GCF_044769685.1 Agrobacterium sp. NPDC090283
GATCGAGATGTGCCTTTGAGACGTCGCATCCGATGTAAACAGGGTGTACCATGGCAAGCCTCATCCTGTACTGCGAGGTCCGCGGTGACGGCCTCCATCAACTGTTCAGGTTGGGATTATCAAGAGCGGGCGGAGGCCAAAGCCAGCAAACGGTCTCAATCGACCAGGACCCCGACGGCCTTCCGCCCGCAACCCTTATAACACAAGTGCAATACACAGGACCCCGGATCAAGTCCGGGGTGACGAAGTGCGGATGATGGAACTGTGGTAAGATCGCAGGTTCAGCGAGCAGCCAGCAAATCAGACCAATTCACCCAAACGGCCGAACCGCATGGGCAAGGTCCTCCGCCGTCAGGCCGTCGCCTGCCCGGTGGCCGGCCTCGCCATGCAGCCAGACCCCGGCCGCAGCCGCTTCGAAGGCGGGAGCTCCCTGCGCCAGCAGCGCGCCGATGATACCGGCCAGCACATCCCCTGATCCGGCCGTCGCAAGGCTCGCGGGAGCATTGGTGTTGACCAGCGCCCGGCCATCCGGCGCGGCAATCACCGTATCCGCGCCCTTGTAGACCAGCACGGCGCCGCTGCGGGCCGAGGCGACCTGCGCCTTCTCGATCTTGCTCAGCATCTTGTCAGCGGCAAGATCGGGAAACAGTCTCGCAAACTCGCCCTCATGCGGCGTCAGCACGAATTTGCCCGTGCCAGACGTAATACGCTCGAACAGGACCTCCTTGTGATCCCTGAAAGCGGTGATTGCATCGGCATCCAGAACGACCGCCTTGTCTGCGAGCAGGGACATGAAGTGCCGCGCCTTTTCGAGGTCGCCGAAACCCGGACCGAGAACGAAAGTGCCATGACGCCCATCGTCCAGCCACGACCGCAGATCGTCGGCATCGTCGATCGGCGCATTCATCACCGCCGTCAGCGTGACGGACAGCACGTCGAGCGCATCTTTCGGGGCGGCGATGGTGACGATGCCCGCCCCCGCCTTCAGTGCCGCAAGCGCCGTCATGCGGCTTGCGCCGGTCGCATGGGCCGGGCCGGAAAAGACGGTCAGATGCCCTCTACGGAATTTATGGGTTTCCCTATCGGCATGAGGCAAGGCATCGCGCCAGACCAGCGGGCTATTTTCCGCCACCCATCCCGCATGGGTGTCAAGGATGCGGGACGGAATGCCGATATCGAACACCTCGAGTGCTCCGCAAAGCTCCCGTCCCGGCATCAGCAGATGACCCGGCTTGCGCGCCATGAAGGTCACCGTCCGCTCCGCCCTGAACGATGCGCCGAGAGGCACACCCCGCCTGCCGCAGAGGCCCGAGGGCAGATCGACGGCGAGAACCGGCACCTTCGCCTGCGTGACCGCCTCGATCACCCGGACAAGCTCCTGCGGAACATCGCGGGACAATCCGGCCCCGAACACCGCATCGATCACCACATCGCCGACAAGAGGCGCATAGCCGGCAAGCGGCAGCGGCGTCACGCCGCTCCGCTCGAATGCCGTCCGCGCATCGCCCCTGAGCGCGCCGACATCGCCGAGACGATGAACCGCGACAACCGCTCCGCTCTGCAAAAGCGCCCGCGCCGCCACATAACCATCGCCGCCATTATTGCCGCCGCCGCAGAGCACGACGAAACGCTGCGCCTGCGGATGGTGACGCAGCGCCGAGGCGGCAACCGCCTGCCCCGCCCGCTCCATCAGGTCATAAAGAGGAATGCCGGATTGCCCGGCCGCCGCGTCGATGCGGGCCATGGCAACAGGATCGATCAGGAAGAGGTGCGGGAGGGATTTCATGTCCCGATCATCCCTTCAAAACGCCGGAAAGGCAATCGATACAAAAATAAGCAAATCGCCATGTCTAAATAATAGACAAATGCATAAAATATAAACAAACAGCCATTTCTTTGTTCGCACCTTTCCAAATATTCAAAAAATCTAAAATAATACAAATTCACAGAAATGCTGATGGATTTTTCGGGTTTCCGCGAGAAATTCGCTGGAAAACGGTAAAAACCGAATGCATTTTGTGCCGGAAGGCCGGGGGATCGAAGTTTTTTCTTCAAGCCCGCTTCCGATCTGGCACAATACGTGCATTCTTGTGGCAGAGCGGGAGTTACCTGCTTTAACGGGAGAAGCGGAGAGATATTTTCTCATGAAAAAGATCGAAGCGATCATTAAGCCTTTCAAGCTCGATGAAGTGAAGGAAGCCCTTCAGGAAGTCGGACTTCAGGGAATCACGGTCACGGAAGCAAAAGGCTTTGGTCGTCAGAAGGGCCACACGGAACTCTACCGCGGTGCAGAGTACGTCGTGGACTTTTTGCCGAAAGTGAAAGTCGAAGTCGTATTGGCGGATGAGAATGCGGAAGCCGTCATCGAGGCGATCCGCAATGCGGCGCAGACCGGACGTATCGGCGACGGAAAGATTTTCGTTTCCAATATCGAGGAAGTCATCCGCATCCGTACCGGTGAAACAGGCGTGGACGCCATATAATCAAGAACGTCCCGAGCCGGGGAGGCTTGGGTTTTCACCTCGTCATCATCACACTCAAGGAAAACGTTTAAATGACGACCGCAAACGATATCTTGAAGCAGATCAAGGATAACGACATCAAGTTCGTGGACCTGCGCTTTACCGACCCCAAGGGCAAGCTGCAGCACGTCACCATGGATGTTGTCTGTGTGGACGAAGACATGTTCGCCGATGGCGTCATGTTCGACGGCTCCTCGATCGCCGGCTGGAAGGCCATCAACGAGTCAGACATGGTGCTGATGCCCGATCCGGCCACCGCCCATATCGACCCGTTCTTCGCCCAGTCCACCCTGGTCGTCCTTTGCGACATTCTCGACCCGGTCTCGGGCGAAGCCTATAACCGCGACCCGCGCGGCACCGCCAAGAAGGCCGAAGCCTATCTCAAGGCGTCGGGTATCGGCGACACCGTTTTCGTTGGCCCCGAGCCTGAATTCTTCGTCTTCGACGACGTGAAGTACAAGGCAGACCCCTACAATACGGGCTTCAAGCTCGACTCGTCCGAACTGCCGTCCAACGACGACACCGACTACGAAACCGGCAACCTCGGCCACCGTCCGCGCGTCAAGGGCGGTTATTTCCCCGTTCCGCCGATCGACAGCCTGCAGGACATGCGTTCCGAAATGCTGACGGTTCTGGCCGAAATGGGCGTCGTTGTTGAAAAGCACCACCACGAAGTGGCTGCCGCACAGCACGAGCTGGGCGTGAAGTTCGACACGCTGGTCTCCAGCGCCGACAAGATGCAGATCTACAAGTACGTCGTACACCAGGTCGCCAATGCCTATGGCAAGACGGCAACCTTCATGCCGAAGCCGATCTTCGGCGATAACGGTTCGGGTATGCACGTTCACCAGTCGATCTGGAAGGGCGGCAAGCCGACGTTTGCGGGCGACGAATATGCCGGCCTCTCCGAGACCTGCCTCTATTACATCGGCGGCATCATCAAGCACGCCAAGGCCATCAACGCCTTCACCAACCCCACCACCAACTCCTACAAGCGTCTGGTGCCGGGTTATGAAGCGCCCGTTCTGCTCGCCTACTCCGCGCGCAACCGCTCCGCATCGTGCCGTATTCCCTTCGGCTCCAACCCGAAGGCAAAGCGCGTCGAAGTCCGCTTCCCGGATCCGACCCAGAACCCCTATCTCGGTTTTGCGGCCATGCTGATGGCCGGCCTCGACGGCATCAAGAACAAGATCCACCCCGGCAAGCCGATGGACAAGGACCTTTACGATCTTCCTGCCAAGGAACTGAAAAAGATCCCGACCGTCTGCGGCTCGCTGCGCGAAGCGCTGGAAAGCCTCGACAAGGATCGCAAGTTCCTGACCGCCGGCGGCGTGTTCGACGACGACCAGATCGACTCGTTCATCGAGCTCAAGATGCAGGAAGTCATGCGTTTCGAAATGACCCCGCATCCGGTCGAATTCGACATGTATTACTCGGCCTGATCGGCATTCGGGACGCTCTTCGGGGCGTCCCTCTGCATTCCGGCGG
Source organism: Agrobacterium sp. NPDC090283 (assembly GCF_044769685.1). Taxonomy (NCBI): domain Bacteria; kingdom Pseudomonadati; phylum Pseudomonadota; class Alphaproteobacteria; order Hyphomicrobiales; family Rhizobiaceae; genus Agrobacterium; species Agrobacterium sp. NPDC090283. The sequence goes on from NZ_JBIVYG010000010.1 coordinate 4,011, forward strand.
TTTTCCAGGGAAGACCGCCGTTTTCTTTTGAAGCCCAGCCATCATTGCGAAGCATGTCGAACAAGCCAGCCTCTCAGCAACCACGCCTCACGGACTGGCTCATCTTTCTGGCGGTGCCGTTCTTTTTCTCCAGCAATGTCATTTTCGGCCGTGGCGTCGTCGGCGAAGTCTCGCCTTTCATCGCCGCCTTCATCCGCTGGATCGGATCGACCCTCATCATCGCCCCCTTCATGATCGCCGACTGGCGCAACTGCCTTGCTTTCGTGCGGCGCAAAACGCTGCTCTGGCTCGTCCTCGGCATTCTCGGCATGGGCATCTGCGGCGGCGTGGTCTATTGGGGCCTCACCATGACGACGGCCGCCAACGGCACGCTCATCTACACCACCTCGTCGCTGTTCATCATCCTGTTCCAGCGCATCTTTCAGGGCCGCCCGATCCGCAAGCTCGAAGTGGCCGGCATGATCATCGCCTTTGCCGGCGTGGCGGCCATCGTGCTCAAGGGCGACATGTCCGCCCTCTGGCGCCTGAATTTCAACATTGGCGATTTCGCCATACTGACGGCAGCCATCGCCTTTGCAGTCTATTCGCTGCTTTTGCGCGATCCGGCGGCGCGGCAGATGGCCTCCTTCAGCCTTTTCGGCCTGATCGCATTTTCCGGCGCGCTCGTACTGCTGCCGCCGGCCGCACTGGAACTGGCGCAGGGCGGTTTGCTGCCCGCCACCGGCACGGCCTGGGCGAAGATCGGTGGCATCATCCTGTTCGCCTCGCTATTGGCCTTCTATTGCTTCACCCATACCGTGCGCGTCTTCGGCCCCGTCACGGCGGGCGTCACGCTCTACATGATGCCGCCGGTCTCGATCCTCATGGCCACGCTGTTCCTCGGCGAGACCTTCGAGACCTACCACGCCATCGGCATCGTGCTCGTCACCGGCGGCGTCATCCTCGCCACAGCGCCCATCGGCGGAAAACGCCGAACCTGAACGACGGCAGACCGGCAGGAGACCGCCAGGTCTTGATATTTCGCATTCCGACACCAACTAATATTGGGAAAGGAAGTCATGCCATGAAACAAAGAAACGCAAAATTTACGCTTGGCGAGATCGTACGCCACAAGGTGTTTCCGTTCCGCGGCGTGGTGATCGACGTGGACCCGGAATATGCCAATACCGAGGAATGGTGGAACGCCATCCCCGCGGAAATCAGGCCGGATCGCGACCAGCCCTTCTATCATCTTCTCGCCGAAAACGAGGAGACGGAATATGTCGCCTATGTCTCGGAGCAGAACCTAGTCCATGACGAAAATGCGACGCCGCTTAGAAACCCCAATATCGGCCGCATCTTCGACAAGGCTCCGAACGGCGAATGGCGTCCGAAGATGTCGACGGCGCATTGACGCCCGTCAATCATCTCCCCGCCCTCCCAGGGTATGAAACGGGCATAAAAAAACCGGTCTGTCGCCAGACCGGTTTTCTGTTTTTGAAGCTTGCGCTGCAATCAGGGCTTCGGCGCGCCCTTGGCGGCGTCCTGAGCGGCTTCCAGCTTCTTGCGGGCTTCTTCAGCCTTCTTCTGCATGCCTTCCTGCAGGCTGCGCTGGCTTTCGGCCAGCTGCGACTGGGTGATCGCCGGGCCGTCATAGGCGCCGGTGAAACCGGAAAGCGCGATCTTGATGGGGTTCGGCGCGCGGCGGAAGTTGATGGAGGTGAAGACCACCTCGCTACCCTTCTTCAAGGAAGCGATCATGGCGTCCGTCAGCGGAACTTCGGCCGTGCACTTGTCGGGAAGGCAAACGGCGTAATCGAGCTTCTGGCCTTTGCCGCCATCGATCTGCATCATCACTCCCGGAGGAACGAGACGCGCGGTTGGAACGGAAACCTGCAGCAGCTTGCGGTTGACCTTGCCTTCAACGGTGATCAGGCCAACGGCGGTGATCATCTGGCCGTTCTGGGCAAGAACCACGTTCTGCACGACGCAGACATCGTTGTCTTCCTGCTTGGAGCAGGTCTTGAACCAGCCGAGCGGCGGAGCGCCGGCGCCCTGAGCGGCGGGAGCAGCATCCTGCGCCTGCGAGATGGCCGGAGCGGACATTGCGCCGAGAGAAAGGACCAGAGCGGACAGAGCCGTCCGGGTGAATGTGTTTGCCTTGTGCATCATAAGAGTTCCGTCTCCTGAATGTCTGCCAGAACAGAACCGCAAGGTCCTGTTCGCCGATGGCGGTATCCTTCTGCCCGTTCAACTGTCGTTTAAATGAGGCAAATGCGTGACCCGTCTCTTCCGGTCCCCCTGTTACATGCCGATCGCGGCGATATCCAGCACTTCTTTAACTTTTTCTTGAGCGGACCCAAGATTTCCCGCCCTCGCATGGGTCATGCAATGTCCGTGTGCTACATATCTGCCAGAATCATGACGATAAACGGGTCGTGACGCACATCGGACGGACAATTGGACAGGATAGTGACATGCGCAACCTTATGACGACAAAACACGTCAAAGCGGCTTCAAATGCCGGCGCATCTGTTATTCCCTCATTCCTGTGCCTGTCACAGGAATCCAGCCGACGCGCGTCTGCGCGGCGAGGAGAGTCCTTTCAGCCCAAGGACTTGGGCTGGCTGGATTCCTGTGACAGGCAGAGGAATGAGGGGGAGCATCTGCTGCGCCGGTCACGCGCTTTGTTCCGCACATTCGGTCTGACAATAGTTTTTGCAGCCGTGCTCCTGCCCGGAATATCGCAGGCACAGCCGCTTCACGGCATTTCCATGCATGGCACGCCCGCCCTGCCGGCAGATTTCCGCCACCTCCCTTATGTCAATCCGGACGTGAAGAAAGGCGGCCGCATCTCCTATGGCGTCGTTGGCACCTTCGACAGCCTCAATCCCTTCGTGCTCAAGGGAATGCGCACCACCGCACGCGGCGTCTGGGACCCGGAATTCGGCAATCTTCTCTACGAACCGCTGATGCTGCGCTCCAGCGACGAGCCTTTCAGCCTTTACGGCCTCCTGGCCGAAACCGCGGAGTGGGATGAGGAGCGCAGCTTCGTCCAGTTCAACCTCAACCCGAAGGCAAAATGGTCCGACGGCGAGCCTGTGACCGCAGATGACGTGATCTTCACCTTCAATCTCCTTAAGGAAAAAGGCCGCCCGCCCTTCAATACCCGTCTGGACGGCGTGGCGAAGCTGGAAAAAATCGGCGATCGCAGCGTGCGTTTCACCTTCAATGACAAGGCGAACCGCGAAACGCCGCTCATTCTCGCCTCCTCCACCCCGATCCTGCCGAAACATGCGATCGATCCGGAAAAATTCGAGCAAGCCGGGCTGGGGCCAGTCGTCGGCTCGGGTCCATACCGAATCAAGATCCTGCGGCCGGGCGAACGAATCATCTGGGAGCGGAACCCGGATTATTGGGGCAAGGATATTCCCGGTAAGGTCGGCTTCGACAATTACGACGAGATCAGCGTCACCTATTTCCTTCAGGTCACCACCATGTTCGAGGCCTTCAAGAAGGGCGATATCGACATTTATCCCGAAGGCGACGCCATCAACGGCACCTCCGATACCTCCCACTGGGGGCAGGCCTATAATTTCCCGGCCGTCCATCGCGGCGATATCGTCAAGGACGTCTTCCAGCCGCGCCTGCCCACCGGCATGTTCGGCCTCGTTTTCAACACCCGCCGCGCCGTCTTCGCCGACGAAAAGGTGCGCGAGGGCCTGTCCTATGCGCTTGATTTCGAATGGATGAACAAGAACATCCTCGGCGGCTCCTTCAAGCGTACGCAGAGTTACTGGCAGAACTCCCCGCTCGGCGCCTATGGCAATGCCGCAGACGAGCGCGAACTTGCCCTGCTTGGCGACGCCGCGAAAACCATGCCGCCGGAACTGCTGGCGGGAACCTATGCCATGCCGACCACCGATAGCACCGGCGCGGACCGCAAAGTTCTGAAAATGGCCGTCGACAAGCTGAAAGAGGCTGGCTACAGCATCAAGAACGGTAGGATGTCCGACGCCAACGGTCGTCAGCTCGCCTTCGAAATCATGACGCAGAACCCGGCGCAGGAGCGCATCGCGCTTGCCTATCAGCGTTCGCTGAACCTGATCGGCGTCGCCATGGGCATCCGCTCGGTCGATGACGGGCAATATCAGGCCCGCTCGAACAGCTTCGATTATGATATGATCATCCGCTCCCTGCCCTCCTCGCTCTCACCGGGCATGGAACAGCTCAACCGCTGGAGCTCGCTCTCGCGGGATGCGCAGGGCAGCTTCAACTATGCGGGCGCGGCAAATCCCGACATAGACCGCATGATCGAGGCGCTGCTGCAGGCGCGCTCGACGGAGGATTTTCAGGCCGCGGTGCGCGGTTACGACCGCCTTCTGGTCGCCGGCCACTACGTCATTCCGCTTTATTACATCGGCGCGCAATGGGTGGCCCGCTGGAAATATATCGACCGCCCGGATATGACGCCAATATCCGGCAATCAGAAACAGACCTGGTGGGACGCGCGGGCGCAATAAACCGCACCGCACCCATCCCCGGCAGAAAAAGGGAAGATAAAACCATGGAACGCATCGTTATCGACGTCGTATCGGATATGGTCTGCCCGTGGTGTTATCTCGGCAAGGCAAGGCTCGATCTCGCCATTGCCGAGGTGCAGGACGAAATCAGCGTCGACGTGAACTGGCGTCCTTACCGCCTCAACCCGGATTATCCGCCTGAAGGCGTCGACCAGAAAGCCGCTCTCGAGGAAAAGCTCGGCAAGGAGCGCCTGGAACAGGCCCATGCCACGCTGGTGCAGCTCGGCAGGGAAGTCGGCATCAACTACGATTTCGATGCGATTAAGATCGGGCCGAATACGCTCGACGCCCATCGGCTGTCGCTCTGGGCGCATTCGGAAGGCCGCGATGTGCAGGAGAAGGTCGTCACCGGTCTGTTCAAGGCCAATTTCGAGGAAGGGCGCAACATCGGCGATCACACGGTGCTGACCGATGTGGCCGAAAAATCCGGCATGGACGCCAAGGTCGTGGCGCGGCTTCTCGCCTCGGATGCGGACAAGGACACGGTCATCGCCGAAATTGATGCGGCGCAGCAAATGGGTGTCGCCGGCGTGCCGTTTTTCATCATCGACCAGAAATACGCCATAAGCGGTGCACAAACGCCCGACGTCTTGATTGCTGCACTGCGGGATATTGCAAAAATCAAGACGGACGAGCATAGATCGATGAACTGACGGTCAAATCACCGACGGTTTTCAGCAACTCGATTTTTCGCCGGTGTTTCCGTGTCCGACAAGACCCTGAAAGGCATTCTGCTCGCCTTTGCCGCCTTCGCTGCCTACGCCTGGAGCGATGCCAGCGTTAAACTCATAGAAGGCCAGATTTCGCCGATCGAATCGGCCTTCTTCGGCGCCCTGTTCGGCCTCATCGCCCTGCCCTTCATCCGCAAGCGCAATGATCGCTGGGTGGATGTGGTGAAGACGACGAACCGCCCTTTGTGGATCATCCGTTTTTTTGCCGCTGGCACGGGTGCCGTCGGCAGCGTAACCGCTTTCACCCATCTTTCCATGGCAGAAGCCTTTGCGCTGATCTTCCTGCTGCCTTCCTTCGTCACCATCATGTCGGTGGTGTTTTTGAAAGAACAGGTGGGCATCCGCCGCTGGTCGGCGGTCATCATCGGTTTTCTCGGGGTACTGGTCATCCTGCGTCCGGGCTTTCGCGAACTCGGCGTCGGCCATCTCGGCGCCATCATCGGCGGCTTCAGCGGCGCGCTCAGCATCGTCATCTTCCGCGCCATGGGCCCTTCGGAAAAGAACGTCTCACTTTATGGCGCCGGCGTGCTGGGCTGTCTCATCATCAGCGGCATCGCCATGGTGCCGACCTTTGTCATGCCAGGCGGCGAACAATGGCTGCTGCTGGCAGGCTATGGGCTGCTCGGCGCACTCGGCAACGTATTGGTGATGTATGCCGCCCAATATGCGCCGGCCGCAATGATCGGCCCGACGCAATATAGCCAGATGCTCTGGGCCATCCTGTTCGGTTATCTGATTTTCGGTGACCGCATCGACGGATGGATGCTGATCGGCATCGCCCTCATCGTCGGCTCCGGTCTGCTGACGCTCATCCGCGAAAAGCAGAGGAAAGTGCCGCTGCCCGCCTCCATCGCTGCGACCGACCAGAACGTGGCCGTGGGGATCACGCCGGAAGACGCGCCGCGGACCCTTTAGTCAACGGCGCGTTCCTGCATCGCTGCTTGAGCGGCAGGGCTCAGTCGCAGACCCGTGCGCGATACATGTCGCCCCAGGCATTCTGCCGCCAGACGACATGGCAACGCGGATATACCGGCTGATAGATCACCGGAGGGCCGTAAACCGGCGGACCATAAAAGGGATCGCCGTAATAGGGGCCGCCATAGGAATGCCGCGCCCCGGCGACGATAGCGCCGCCGATAATTGCGCCGGCAATTCCCGCGGCAATACCAGCGCCGCCATGCCCGTGTCCGAAATGGTTGCGTGCTTCCGCCTGGCCGGTGGTGGCAATTGTGGTGCCCGCAATTGTCAAAGCAACCAGACCTGCGGTGACGAACCTGTTCATGTTGGTCCACATCGTCTTGCTCCTTCGTCTTCCCACTCGCGCGTCATATTGGGCGCAGCAGAGGACATGAAAACAAGACTACGCCCGCCGAAGCTACCGCCGCATGTCCGTTTCATTACATCCCGGTAATGTTTGCAGAGCCTTGGGAGCGGGAGGTGAGGTAGAGCAGACGGATGGCAGATCCTTCCGTTTTCGTTTGTCCGGGAGTGTTTTAGGTGTTGGGTTTCGGGAAGTATTTATTGATAGCGGATCGAGGGTGGGTGGGGTTTTACCCCCCTCTGCCCTGCCGGGCATCTCCCCCTCAAGGGGGGAGATCAGCAGGAGGCCCTACCGCCACTTCATTCTCTGACCCTGAGATGGGCGAAACTTCGTCGCAGATCGATCTCCCCCCTTGAGGGGGAGATGCCCGGCAGGGCAGAGGGGGGTAAACCCCACCCATCTTCGGTTAGTTGCCAAATGGACAAGCTCCCGAAAGCTCAGATCTACGACCGCGCCAGTTCCGCCAGCTGCGTCATGATCATCGCCGCACCCGTCAGCCGCTTTTCCGGCGTCGGCAGATCGCGATTGAGGAACAGGCTGTGGTCAGGACGGATTTTCGCCATCGAGCCCTGCTTGCCGATGTAACCGACCAGCGCCGCCGGGTTCGGGAATTCCTTGTTGCGGAACTGCACGACGACGCCCTTCGGCCCGGCATCCAGCTTCTCGACATTGGCCGTGCGGCAGAGCGACTTGATGTAGACGATCTTGAGAAGATGCTGCACCTCTTTCGGCAGCGGGCCGAAACGGTCGATCATTTCCGCACCGAAACCGTCGATCTCGCTGATATCGGCAAGCTCGCCGAGACGGCGATAAAGACCCATGCGCAGATGCAGATCGGGAACGTAGTCTTCCGGGATCATCACCGAGGTACCGACGGAGATTTGCGGCGACCAGCCGCTATCCTGCACCTGCTCGTCACCCTTCACCTCGGCCACCGCCTCTTCCAGCATCTGCTGGTAAAGCTCGAAACCGACTTCCTTGATGTGACCGGACTGTTCTTCACCCAAGAGATTGCCCGCACCGCGAATATCGAGGTCGTGGCTTGCCAGCTGGAAGCCGGCACCCAGCGTATCGAGCGATTGCAGCACCTTCAGCCGGCGCTCGGCAGTCGTTGTCAGCACCTTGTTGACCGGCAGGGTGAAGAGCGCGAAGGCGCGCACCTTGGACCGGCCGACGCGGCCGCGCAGCTGGTAAAGCTGGGCGAGACCGAACATATCGGCCCGGTGCACGATCAGCGTATTGGCAGTCGGCACGTCGAGGCCGGATTCGACGATGGTGGTCGACAGCAGCACGTCATATTTGCCGTCGTAGAAGGCATTCATGATGTCTTCAAGTTCACCTGCCGGCATCTGGCCATGCGCCACCGCCACCTTCAGTTCCGGCACATCCGATTGCAGGAACGCGTGAATATCGGCAAGGTCGGCAAGACGCGGGCAGACATAAAAACTCTGGCCGCCGCGATAATGCTCGCGCATCAGCGTCTCGCGAATGACGAGCGGGTCGAACGGCGAAATGAAGGTACGCACCGCCATGCGGTCCACCGGCGGCGTGGTGATGAGCGACAACTCACGCACACCCGTCATGGCCAGTTGCAGCGTGCGGGGAATGGGCGTCGCGGATAGCGTCAGCACATGCACGTCGCTCTTCAGCTCCTTCAGCCGCTCTTTGTGCTTCACGCCGAAATGCTGCTCTTCGTCGATGATCAAGAGGCCGAGATTGGCAAAGCTGATGCCCGCGCCAAGCAGCGCATGGGTGCCGACAACGATATCGGTCTTGCCATCCGCCACTTCCTTTTTCGTCAACGTCAGTTCCTTGGAGCCGACAAGGCGCGAAGCCTGCTGCACCCGGATGGGCAGGCCACGGAAACGTTCCGAGAAAGTGCGGAAATGCTGGCGGGAAAGCAACGTAGTCGGCACCACCACTGCCACCTGCACGCCATTCATGGCGGCGAGGAAGGCGGCGCGGAGCGCCACTTCGGTCTTGCCGAAACCGACATCGCCGCAGATAAGGCGATCCATCGGCCGGCCGGCACCGAGATCTTCGCGAATGGCCTCGATGGCATTCAGCTGGTCTTCCGTCTCATCATAGGGGAAACGGGCAGCGAATTCGTCATAAAGCCCATCCGGCGCCGCCAGCACCGGCGCATGGCGCACCAGACGCGCAGCCGCAATGCGGATAAGCTCATCGGCCATATCGAGCAGGCGCTTCTTGAGCTTGGCCTTGCGCATCTGCCATGCGCCGCCGCCAAGCTTGTCCAGCTGCGCTTCCGCCGCATCCGAGCCGTAACGGGACAGAAGATCGATGTTTTCAACCGGCAGGAACAGCTTGGCATCGTCGGCATAATGCAGTTCCAGACAGGCGCGCGGCGCGCCCGCCGCCTCGATGGTGCGCAGGCCGACGAAGCGGCCGATACCATGTTCGGCATGGACGACCAGCGAGCCCTCATCCAGCCCCGCCACTTCCGAGATGAAATCCGCACCGCGCTTGCGGCGCTTGGAGCGCCGCACCATGCGGTCGCCGAGAATGTCCTGCTCGCCGATCACGGCAAGATTGCCGGTCTCGAAACCCGCTTCGAGGCTCAGCACCGCCGAGGCGGCCTCGCCCTTGCCGAGCGTCTCCACCTCTTTCAGCGCGGTGACGGGTTTGATCTTCTCAAGCCCGTGTTCGTTCAGCACCTGCAGCAGCCGGTCGAGCGAACCCTCCGACCAGCCTGTTATCAGCACCTTCCAGCCCTTGGCGCGGCGCTCGGCAATATGCTTCACCGCCAGATCGAAGACGTTGATCCGCTCGGCGCTCTCGCCTTCGGTCGGCGGACGCGCCCAGCGCGGCCCGACATGGGCGTCCAGCGTCGCGACCGGGCGGCCTTCGCTGTCCTGTTCGTTGAAAGGTGTCAGCCGAACCGCGTTGACGGCGGCGAGTGCTGCATCGAAACTCTTGCCATCGAGATAAAGCTGGCCGGGCGAAACCGGCTTGTATGGCGCGCCCTGCGTCGAACCCTTGGTCTCGCCGGAAGCCCGCCGAGCGTCGTAATAATCGAGCACCAGCTTGGAGCGTTCCTTCGCCGCCTCGCGCGCCGTGTGATCGGTGACGATGCGGAAACCCTTGAGATAATCAAAGGCGGTTTCCAGCTGCTCGTAAAACAGCGGCAGCCAGTGCTCCATGCCGGCATAACGGCGGCCTTCGGAGACGGCCTGATAAAGCGCATCGTCACGCGTCGCAGCACCGAACAGCGACAGGTAATTCTTGCGGAAACGGCTGATCGTATCCGGCGTCAGCGTCACTTCGCTCATCGGGTTCAGATCCAGCGAACGCGCCTGGCCGATGGTGCGCTGGCTGGCCGGATCGAAGGTGCGGATGCTCTCCAGCGTATCGCCGAAGAAATCGAGCCGCACCGGCTCTTCCGTGCCCGGCACGAAAACGTCGAGAATGCCGCCGCGCACGGCGAATTCGCCCACTTCACGCACCGTCGCCACCCGGTCGAAACCGTTGCGCTCCAGCCTTGCTGCAATCTCTTCCATGCGAATCTGATTGCCGGGTCTGGCCGAAAAACCGAGGCTCTCGATAATGTCGCGCGGCGCCATCTTCTGCAGCATGGCGTTGACGGTGACGAGCACGATGGCCGGATGCGATTTCTTTGCGTGGGCGATGAGGCCGGAAAGCGCCGCCAGCCGGCGCGCCGAGGTGTCGGCGCTCGGTGACACGCGGTCATAAGGAAGGCAGTCCCAGGCCGGCAGCGTCATCACCGGAATATCAGGCGCAACAAAACCGAGGATCTGTTCGAGATCGGCAACCCGCTGGCCATCCGACATCACATAGGCGACCGACGTGCCTGCCCGCGCCATGTCGGCCAACAACAGGGCTTCCATGCCGGAAGGCACGTTTCCGATGGTCAGCGGCGTATCGGCCGACGACACCAGCTTTGCATCGAATCCGGCTATCATGTTTCAGGCTTTCAGGGTGTCAGTGGTGACGAGATCGAAATCGGGACGGTAGGAGGCGATCTTTTCAAACAGCGGTGTCTGGAATTTTTCCGGGATGGCAAGGGCGCCCGTCACCATCTTAACGAGGTCGTTATCCTCTTCCGCCATGATGACTTCCAGCTCGTCGAGCTGCTCATCGGAAAGCCCGGCAATATTGTCTTCCGCGAATTGCCCGAGCACCAGATCCATCTCGCGAATGCCCCGGTGCCAGCAGCGGTAAAGAATCCGCCTGCGTCTCGGATCGAGGTCGGCACTCGTGCGCACCAGTCCAGTCATCGCATTTTCCTTCCCATATGGATCGCCGCGCGTGATTCATTGGTTCCATCTGCGGTTTCATCTGCCGGTCCATCCCCACCACCCTCATTCCTGTGCCCGTCACAGGAATCCAGCCGACGCGCGTCTGCGCGGCGAAAGGAGTCCTTTTCAGCCCAAGGACTTGGACTGACTGGATCCCTGTGACAAGCACAGGGATGAGGAAGAGGAGAGCATCGTGAAAAACAGCAGGCTCCGAACTTGCAGCGCGCCCTTCAATCTTTGCCTCGTCTATCGTGACCTCCTATAGAACAAGAAGCGAACGCTTGGGAACCGGTTTTTATCGAAATAATGCCACGGCGATGAAAATCTGCCGGTGATAACCCGCCTTTGTGACCAGCCAAGTCTTGCATAAGCCGCCCCCTTCCCTGATTTTGCTGACCCATGCGCCCGGCCATTCTCGATCCGCTGTTTGCCTCCGTCTCCACCCTTGCCGGTGTGGGGCCGAAGCTCGCCGATCTTCTGGCGAAATTGCTGAGCCGGGAAAGCGCCGACGACACCCGCGTTATCGATCTCCTCTTCCATGCGCCCTCCAACGTCATCGACCGCCGCAACCGCCCCGGCATTGCGCTGGCCAGCCCCGGCGCCATTGTCACCATTCAGGGACGCATCGACCGGCACCAGCCGCCGCCACCGGGAAACCGCTCCGCGCCCTATCGCGTCTTCCTGCATGACGAGACCGGCGAACTGGCGCTGACCTTCTTCCGCGCCAAGGGCGACTGGCTGTCCAAGGCCCTGCCGGTCGATGAAGAGGTTCTCGTCAGCGGCAAGGTGGACTGGTTCAACGGCCGCGCCTCCATGGTGCATCCGGATTTCATGGTGAAGCTGTCAGAGGCGGAGAACCTGCCGCTGGTCGAAGCCGTTTACCCCATGACCGCTGGGCTATCACCCAAGGTGCTGCGCCGCGCCATCGAAGGCGGGCTGTCGAAATTGCCGGTCTTTCCGGAATGGATCGACGAGACGCTGAAAACCCGCCAGGGTTTCGGCGATGTCGCCTCAAGCTTCCGCGAGCTGCACGATCCGCGCGACAGCGCCGATATCGAGCCGCAGGCCCCGGCGCGCAGGCGGCTTGCTTATGACGAATTCCTCGCCGGGCAGTTGTCACTCGCATTGGTGCGCCAGCGGCTGCGCAAGGTGGCGGGCCAGCCGATCCGCGCCAGGGGCGATATCGCCGCAAAAATCCTCTCGCAGCTACCCTTCTCGCTGACCGCAAGCCAGAGCGCCGCGGTGAAGGATATCCTCACCGACATGGCCGGCGAAGACCGCATGTTGCGGCTACTGCAGGGCGATGTCGGTGCGGGCAAGACGCTGGTGGCGCTGATGGCCATGGCAACGGCGGTGGAGGCCGGCGGACAGGCGGTGCTGATGGCGCCCACCGAAATCCTCGCCCGCCAGCATTACGCCACCATCTCGAAGCTCGCCAATGCCGCGGGCATCACCGTCGAGGTCCTGACCGGCCGCACCAAGGGCAAGGAACGCCGCGAGATCGAGGAGCGCGTCGCATCAGGCGAAGCGCAGATCGTCATCGGCACCCATGCACTGTTTCAGGACAGCGTGACCTACCGGAACCTCGTGCTGGCCGTGGTGGACGAACAGCACCGTTTCGGCGTGCACCAGCGCCTGCGCCTCACCGCCAAGGGCATCACACCGCACATGCTGGTCATGACCGCCACGCCGATTCCGCGCACGCTGGTTCTGGCCGCCTTCGGCGATATGGATGTCTCCAAGCTCACGGAAAAACCTGCGGGCCGCAAACCCATCCAGACGGTGACGATCCCCACAGAGCGGATCGGCGATATCGTCGAGCGGCTGCGTGCGGCGCTGAAGGATGGCAAGAAGGCCTACTGGATCTGCCCGCTGGTGGAGGAAACGGAAGAATCCGACCTGATGTCGGCCGAAGAGCGGCACGCGGTTCTCTCGCAGATGCTCGGCGCCAATATCGGCCTCATTCATGGCCGCATGAGCGGCCCGGAGAAAGACGCCGCCATGCTCGCCTTCAAGAGTGGCGAAACCCGGCTGCTGGTGGCGACGACGGTGGTGGAAGTCGGCGTCGATGTGCCTGACGCGACGATCATGGTCATCGAACATGCCGAACGTTTCGGCCTCGCCCAGCTTCACCAGTTGCGCGGCCGCGTAGGGCGTGGCGATGAGGCCTCCACCTGCATCCTGCTCTACAAGGGACCGCTCAGCGAAAACGGTCGCGCCCGGCTTTCCATCCTGCGCGACAGCGAGGACGGCTTCCTGATCGCGGAAGAGGATCTGAAGCTGCGCGGCGAAGGCGAGCTGCTGGGCACTCGCCAGTCCGGCACGCCCGGCTTCCGCATCGCCAGCCTCGAGGCCCATGCCGACCTTCTGGAAATCGCCCGCAAGGACGCGGCCTATGTCATCGAGCGCGACCCGGAACTCACAGGCCCGCGCGGCAATGCGCTGCGCACCCTGCTCTATCTGCACCGCCGCGACGAAGCGATCCGCTTCCTGCATGCCGGCTGAAAGTGAACCGCCATGAACATGATCGACCCCCGCCGCCCGCCACCCGCTTTCCGCAAGGGCTACGCGCTGTGCTCGCCGCAGAACATCCTGCAGCCCGAGACATTCGCGAAGAGCGCGAAAAAGGCGATCGGCAAGGCGTTCAAGAAACCCGGACGCAAGAAGGCCTGGAGCCAGGCGCTGGAAGAAGGCTGGAGCGTGCGGCTGGTCTATATGCGGCTTTTCGTTCCCGTATTCCACGCGACGAATACGGGAACGGAAGTGGATGATCTGGATGACGAGGATTGACCATGAAATCTGGAGACTGTTTGGCTAAAGCGCCGAAGGCCAGCGCTGCGATGTGTGGATGATCGTCAAAATTTCGATATCCTCGCCCACGCGATAGGCAAGGATGTAGGAAATTTCGGAAAGCACGGCTTCCCGTGTTCCTCTGATGCGTCCGACCCGCCCCATGGCTGGCTGTTCCACCAACATATCAACCGCTGAAACAATGCGGGAAATCACCCGGGCTGCAGCCGCTGGATTATCCTTTTCGATATGAGCACCAATTTCATCGAGCCGTCGCAGCGCCCGTAAGGTCCAACGAATTCGCCGGTCACTCATGACGGCCGAGTAGATCTTACATATTTGCCAACAATGTTTGCGAGCTCCTCAGGCGTCCCGAACTCGCCGCGATCGGCTTCCGCCACACCGGCCTCGATCTCCGCAAGCTGCCACTCCTCGCGGGCAACAAAATCCTCAATCGCCCGCGCCGCCATGTAGGATCGCGACCGATCAAGTTTTTCCGCCAGCTGGTCGAGTTTGTCGGCAACGTCATCAGGCAGACGCACAGTGAATGCAGTCATGATCGCAACCTCTTTCGGTTCACCACGATTATTAGTGAACCACATTGGTTCGTCAACCATATGACCTTTCATTCTGCCGTGAGAACGGATGAACGAATCTGGCGCCTCGCAATACCTTCAAACCGGCGCGATCATCTTCGGCGGCGTGAAATCAGGTGCCACCAGACCGCCTGAAATCAGCAGTTTCGCCGCATCTTCCGGCGTCATGTCCAGCATCACGATCTTGTCTTTCGGCACGAACAGCAGGAAACCCGCCGTCGGCACCGGGGTCGGCGGCAGGAAGACGGCGACCATCTGCTGGCCCATCTCGTTGAAACGATGCGCAAGCTCGCCCTTGGCCTCGGAGGCGACGAACACCATCGCCCAGGTGCCGGATGAGGGAAACTCGATCAGGCCGACCTTCTTGAAGGAGTTCGAATGCTCCTTGAGGACGGATTCGAACAGCTGCTTGATGCTCTTGTAGATCGGCCGCACCAGCGGCATGCGGTTGAGGATGGATTCGCCGACGCCGAAAATCCATTTGCCGATGAGGTTATTACCGAGAAAGCCGATGAGCGTGATGCCGATGACGGCGATCAGCAGGCCGAAACCGGGTATCGCCACATCGAAATATTGCTCGGGATCGTAACGGGCCGGAATATAGGGTTTCACCCAGCTATCGGCCCATTGCAGGAAACTCCACACCAGCCACATGGTGATGGTGACGGGCGCGAGGATCAGAACGCCCGTGAGGAAACTATTGCGCAGGCGGGCTGCGAATGAAATTTTGACTGGAATATCGGTCATTTACCGTTCGGAATTAAGCGTTGTCGCCATCGAAACCCGGATGAAAACCGACAATGCCGGATGGAGTTCCACCATGCAAGCGAAGAACTGTGAAATATTCGTCAGGAATCCCTTCCGCATTCACCCCTTCGACATGACGAAAACCGAAGCGGCCATAGTAGTCCGGATCCCCCGCGACAACCACGCCGGAAGCGTTCAGACGCTCCAGAACGGCTAGCCCGTCCCGCACCAGCCCGGAGCCGACGCCCTGTCCCTGCCGTTCCGGTGTCACGGAAAGCGGCGCGAGGCAGAACCAGCCGGTCTCGCCGCTGGTGAGCGTCACCGGCGAGAAGCCGACATGGCCGATGATGCCTTCGCTGTCCTCGGCAACCAGTGAAACGGTGAGCGCATCCGCCTTACGCAGCCGCTCGACGATCAGATGTTCCGTCTTGTCGCTATAATCGACGTCACGGAAGGCCTCTTCCGTAACGCGAGCGATCGCTTCCTCATCGCCCTGCCGCTCCGGCCGGATGATCATTCCACCGTCACCGATTTCGCCAGATTGCGCGGCTGGTCCACATCCGTGCCCATGAAGACGGCGGTGTGGTAAGCCAGCAGCTGGATCGGCAGCGAGAAAACCATCGGCGCGATCAGCTCATCGACATTGGGCAGCGTGATCGTCGCCATGGTGTCGAGCTTGGAAGCGGCGGCACCCTTCTCGTCGGTGATGAAGATGATGCGGCCACCGCGCGCGGCGACCTCCTGCATGTTCGAAACGGTCTTTTCGAAGAAGCGATCATGCGGCGCGATGACGATAACAGGCATGTTCTCGTCGATTAGCGCGATAGGCCCATGCTTCAGCTCGCCCGCGGCATAGCCTTCGGCGTGGATATAGGAGATTTCCTTGAGCTTCAGCGCGCCTTCCAGCGCCAGCGGGAAGCTGGTGCCGCGGCCGAGATAAAGCACGTCCTTGAAACGCGACAGATCGCGAGACAGCGCCTCGATCTGCGGCTGAATGCTGTTCAGAACCTTGCTCATGATGCGCGGCATCTCGGTCAGATGGCGAACCAGTTCGGTTTCCTGCTGGGGCGTGATCGTGCCGCGCGCTTTTCCGGCGGCAACGGCAAGCGAAGCGAGCACGGCAAGCTGGCAGGTGAAGGCCTTGGTGGAGGCCACGCCGATTTCCGGACCGGCAAGAATCGGGAAGATCGCATCGGATTCGCGCGCCATGGTGGATTCGCGCGTATTGACCACCGCGCCGATCTTCAACCCCTCCTGCTGGCAATAACGCAGGGCCGCCAGCGTATCGGCGGTCTCGCCCGATTGCGAAATGAACAATGCGGCCTGCGTGGGAACAAGCGGGATCTCGCGGTAACGGAATTCCGAGGCGACATCGATTTCCACCGGCAGGCGCGCATAACGCTCGAACCAGTATTTACCGATCAGGCCGGACAGATAGGCGGTGCCACAGGCGGAAATGGCAAGTCCGGAAAGCTTAGCGAAATCGATTGCCTTATCGGCTTCCTTGACGGTCTTGCTGGCGAAATCCACGTAATGGCTGAGCGCGTGGGAAATGACTTCCGGCTGCTCGTAGATTTCCTTTTCCATGAAGTGGCGATGGTTGCCCTTGTCGACCACATACGCCGTCGCCTGCGAGATTTGCCGCTCGCGCTTCACCGGCTTGCCGGAGAAATCGATGATCTCGGCACCCTGCCGGGTCACGATGGCGCAATCGCCATCCACCAGATAGGTGATCTCGTTGGTGAAGGGCGACAGCGCGATGGCGTCGGAACCAAGGAACATTTCCCCCCGGCCATAACCGACAGCAAGCGGCGGGCCGGAACGGGCCGAAAGCAGCGTGCCGGGATCGTCCTTGAACATGACCACCAGCGCATAGGCGCCCGTCACGCGGTTCAGCATCTTCAGCATCGCTTCGCGATGGCCGAGACCCTCGCGGGTATATTTCGCCAGAAGCTGCGCCACCACTTCGGTATCGGTCTGGGTGGTGAAACTCGCGCCCTCGGCGGTCAGTTCCTCGCGCAGTTCCGCGAAGTTCTCGATGATGCCATTATGGACGACGGCGACGCCGTCGACGAAATGCGGATGGGCATTGGTTTCGTTCGGAACGCCATGGGTCGCCCAGCGGGTGTGGGCAATGCCGACGACGCCCGGCAGCGGCTCTTCCGAAAGCCTTTTTTCCAGATTGAACAGCTTTCCTTCCGCCCGGCGGCGATCCATCGCGCCATTGTCGATGGTGGCGACACCCGCCGAATCGTAACCGCGATATTCGAGACGCTTCAGCGCATCGACAAGTCGTTCAGCAACGGGCTGGGTTCCGACAATTCCGACAATTCCGCACATATATTTCTCCAGACGGCGATCTCTTCGCCGAAACTTTCAGAGCATTTTCGCATTTCCCTGAAATGCAAAAAAACTCCACCTTTTTGTTCTGACGCATTTCCGGACGTAAAACCGCTGCACAATTTTACTGGAAATGCTTTAATCGTTTCCCTGAAATCGGCAATTACGCCGCCGGTCACTTTCGGTATCGCTCGGTAACGTCTTTCAAGAGGATTTTTTCTTCGCTTCCTTCAGCGCTTTTGCCCGCTCGCGCACCACGGTTGCCCGGCCCGGCTTCACTTCCTGACGTGCGCGTCCAAACGCCAGCGCTTCGGCCGGCACATCATCGGTAATCACGCTGCCGGAGGCGATATAGGCCCCTTCCCCGATCGTCACGGGAGCGACCAGCGACGAGTTCGAGCCGATGAAGCTGTTCGCACCGATGCGCGTTTCGGCCTTGTTGTAGCCGTCGTAATTGCAGGTGATGGTGCCCGCACCGATATTGCTGCCCGCGCCGATGAAGGCATCGCCGATATAGGTCAGATGATTGACCTTGGCGCCCTCGCCGATCTCGGCCTTCTTGACCTCGCAGAAATTGCCCACCTTGGCGTTGGCATGCAGGTTCGCGCCCGGACGCAGCCGCGCATAGGGGCCGACGGCCGCACCTTCCGCCACATGCGCCCCTTCCAGATGCGAAAACGCATGGATGACGGCGCCCGGCTCGACGGTGACGCCGGGACCGATGACGACATTCGGTTCGATCAAAACGTCCTGACCGATCTTCGTGTCATAGGACAGAAACACGGTTTCGGGCGCAATCATCGAAACACCCTCCACCATCAATTCGTGGCGACGGCGCTCCTGCCAGAGCTTCTCGATAAGGGCCAGTTCGGCGCGGTTGTTGCAGCCGACCAGTTCCGTTTCGGGCGCATCGATGGCGACGGCGCGGCGGCCGAGGGAACGGGCGATCTCGACCACGTCGGTCAGATAATATTCGCCCTTTACATTGGCATTGCCGATCCGGTCGAGCAGGTCCAATGCGTTGCGGCCGTTGATGGCCATCAATCCGCTATTGCACCAGGTGACCTTACGCTCCGCATCGGTCGCATCCTTCTCCTCGCGGATGGCGACAAGTTCGCCATCCTTGACCAGAAGCCGGCCGTAGCCGGTCGGGCGATCGGTATGGAAACCGATGACAGCGACATCGGCGCCGGCGGCAATCGCCTCACGCGCCCGGTCGAGCGTTGCGGAGGTGATGAGCGGTACATCGCCATAAGCGACGATGAGATCGTCGAAACCGCGTTCGATGGCTGCGCGCGCGGCGAGGACCGCATGGCCGGTGCCCTTGCGTTCCGTCTGCAGGAAAGCTTCGACCTGAAGGCCCTTCATGCTTGCGGCCGCAGTGACATTATCGGCATCGCGCCCGACCACCAGCGACACCGTCCCGACGCCCGATCCAGCCACCGCCTCAATCACGTGCGCGATCATCGGACGCCCGGCGACCGGATGCAGCACCTTCGATTTCGACGATTTCATGCGCGTGCTGTCGCCCGCTGCGAGAATAACGGCTAGAGAGCTGCGCTCCATAAGACCTCCAACACCCCGTTAGCGGCTGCCTGGCAGCCGGTACAGCGGCATATGTTTGACTTCACGCCGTCCGCAGAACGAACGGGCGCATCGGTAATTTCATTCCGGAATTGCTATAACGGCGGCCCACTTAAGAAACCATGCAAATCTGCACCAAATTTCCGCAGCGATTTTCATCAAACGTGATTGCAACGGGATCGCATCCCGCCCAAAGGGCCTGATTTATCGCCGGGGGTTGCGGGCCGTGAATTCCAGCACCTGCTGGCGGCCGTTTTCAATCAGCCTTTCCATCTCGCGGCGCGCTGCGGCTTCGTCGCGCAGGCGAAACGCCTCGACAAGCCGCAGGTGAGAAGCGGACACGTCGGAAATCTCGTTGGGATCGGTTTCCGGGTTGCTCATCCGGAAAATGCCCGCCAGAGCCGCCTTTATCAGCGAACCGACGGTGCGCATGAACGGGTTACCGGACATTTCGGTGATGAGGACATGGAAGTTCATATCCGCAAGCGCCCGTTTTTCCTTGGAATAGGCCGTATTGCCCATCTCATTGGCATAGGCGGCAAGCTTGGCGATATCGGTATCCTTTGCCCTAATGGCGGCAAGCCCTGCGCCATAGGGCTCGAAAGCCTTGCGGATATCATAGAGATGCAGCAGGAACTCGTCGCTCACGCCCGCCTCGAAATGCCAGAGCAGCACCTCGCTGTCGAACATGTTCCAGCTTTCGCGCTCCGTCACCCGGGTGCCGATACGCGCCTTCGGCGAAATCATGCCCTTGGCGGTCAGCGTCTTCATCGCTTCGCGCAGCACCGTGCGCGATACTTTCAGCCGCTCCATCAGCTCGGCATCACCCGGCAGGATGTCACCCGTCTTGAAGGTGCCGGAGACGATATCGAGACCGATCTTGTGAACGACCTGTGCATGATTTGTCCGCAGTTTTCGAAAACCGATCGCCGCATCGAGCATTCCGCGCTGCAAATGTCATGTCCTTCCGTTCGGCTGGCGATCTCAAAAATCGCGCCAGACGTGTGTATCTCAAGTCAGACTATAGTGAAAAACATCAAGTCGCGTGAAAAGCAAAGGCAAACTTCGTCCACAGCGTAAAACGCGTAAAAATAAGCAAGGCCGCACATGAATTCATGTGCGGCCTGTCATCAATAATGGAAGAGAATCCGCATTATTGCGGCAGCTTGTCGTCCACGCCGGCCACGTAGAAGTTGAGGCCGAGCAGAACCTTGTCTTCAGCCTTCTCGCCGGCCTTCAGCCATTCGGAGCCGTCCTGCTTCTTCACCGGGCCGGTGAAGGGGTGCAGCTCGCCCGACTTGATCTTGGCTTCGGTTTCCTCGGCCATCTTCTTCACGTCGTCGGGCATGTTGGTGTAGGGCGCCATGGTCAGGATGCCGTCCTTCAGGCCGTCCCAGACGGATTCGGACTTCCAGGTGCCGTCGAGAAGCGCCTGTGTGCGCTTGATGTAATAGGCGCCCCAGGTGTCCTTGATGGCGGTCAGCTGCGTCTGCGGACCGGCGGCGATCATGTCGGAGGCCTGACCGAAGGCCTTGATGCCGCGTTCGGCCGCAACCTGCATCGGCGCCGTCGTGTCGGTGTGCTGCGTCAGGATATCGACGCCCTGATCGATCAGCGCCTTGGCGGCATCGGCTTCCTTGCCGGGGTCGAACCAGGTATTGGCCCAGACGACCTTGAGCTTGAAGTCGGGATTGACGGACTGCGCGCCGAGAACGAAGGCATCGATGCCCATCACAACTTCCGGGATCGGGAAGGAAGCGATGTAACCGGCGAGACCCTTCTTCGACATCTTCGCGGCGATCTGGCCCTGAATGTAACGGCCTTCGTAGAAGCGCGAATTGTAGGTCGCGACGTTTTCGGCCGTCTTGAAGCCGGTGGCGTGTTCGAACTTCACCTTGGGGAACTTCTGGGCGACCTTCACGGTCGCATCCATGAAGCCGAAGGAGGTGGTGAACACCAGTTCGCAGCCCGAGCGGGCCATGCGCTCGATGGCGCGTTCGGCATCCGGGCCTTCCGGAACGCTTTCGAGGAACGGCGTTTCGATCTTGTCGCCGAAATGCGCCTGCAGTTCCTGACGGCCGATATCATGCGCCTGCGTCCAGCCACCATCGGTCTTTGAACCGACATAGATGAAGCAGACCTTCTTGGCGTCCGCGGCCTCAGCCGAGGAAACGACGCCGCCGAGCGCCGCGACGGAGGCGGCAAGTGCGATGATCAGTTTTTTCATTTTTACCCCTGTTGGTTTGGAGACTTGAGGATTCTTCTTCACCTGTCCGGCACGAAGGATTTGCCCAGCGATGCCGGTGTGTTGATCAAGGTCGTGCGGCGATTATGCGAGATGATGACCAGCACGCCAATAGTTGCAAGGTAAGGTAGCGCCGAAAGCAATTGCGACGGCACGCCGATGCCGAAAGCCTGAGCATGCAGCTGGCCGATGGTGACGGCGCCGAACAGATAACCGCCCGCCAGCAGACGCCATGGACGCCAGGAGGCGAAAACGACGAGCGCCAGCGCAATCCAGCCGCGCCCGGCCGACATGTTTTCCACCCATTGCGGCGTATAGACCAGCGACAGCTGCGCCCCCGCAAGACCGGCACAGGCGCCGCCGAACATGACCGCCAGATAGCGCGTGCGGATGACATTGATGCCAAGCGCGTGGGCCGAAGCGTGATTGTCGCCGATCGCCCGAATTTTCAGGCCCGTGCGGCTTTTGAACAGGAACCAGCTGATGCCGAACACCAGCGCGATGGACATGTAGAAGATCAGATCCTGCCGGAACAGCAATGGCCCGACGAAGGGGATTTCCGACAGCACGGGGAAGACAATCGGCTGCAGCTTGATGCCCGGCAGGCCGACGAAACTTTCGCCCAGCATGCCGGAGACGCCAAGCCCGAGAATGGTGAGCGCCAGACCCGTCGCCACCTGGTTGGTGACGAGCGTCAGCGTCAGGAAACCGAAAAGCAGCGAAAAAATCGCGCCGGAAGCGATACCGGCCAGAATGCCGAGATAGGGAGATCCCGTCATATGCGCGGTGGCGAAGGCGCAGACCGCACCCATGATCATCATGCCCTCGACGCCGAGATTGAGCACGCCCGAACGCTCCGCCACAAGCTCGCCCGAAGCGGCAATGACAAGTGGCGTGGCAGCGGTGATGACGGTGAGGAGGATGGCCTGAAGCATATCCATCATGCCGCTCCTTCTTTGCGATGTGTCTTGCCGGTAAAGACAACCCGGATGCGATAGAAGATCAGCGTGTCGCAGGACAGCACGAAGAACAGCATCAGCCCCTGAAACACCCGCGTCACCTTGTCGGAGACACCAATGGAGAGCTGCGCCGCCTCGCCGCCGAGATAGGTCAGCGCCAGCACCAGCCCGGAAAGGATGATACCGAGCGGATTGAGACGGCCGAGAAAGGCGACGATGATGGCGGTGAAACCATAACCCGGCGAAATGCTCGGCTGGAGATGGCCGATGGAACCGGAGGCTTCCGAAATGCCCGCAAGCCCGGCCAGCGCGCCCGATAGCAGCAGCGAAAACCACACCATGCGGCTCGATGAGAAACCGGCAAAGCGGCCTGCCCGTGCCGATTGGCCAAGCACGGTGACTTCAAAGCCCTTCAGCATGTAGCGCATCATGAACCACAGCGCGATGGCGGCGACGATGGCGAACACGAAACCCCAATGCGCCCGGCCCGAGGCCAGCATTTCCGGCAAAACCGCGCTGTCGTTGAAGGGCTTCGTCTGCGGGAAGTTGTAACCGCCCGGATCGCGCCAGATGCCACGCGTCAGCCAGTCGAGGAAAAGCTGCGCGACATAGACCAGCATCAGGCTGACGAGGATTTCATTGGTGTTGAATTTCGTCTTCAACAGCGCCGGAATACCGGCATAAAGCGCGCCGCCAACGGCGCCCATCACCATCATCAGCGGCAGGATGAGCGGCGAGTGCCAGTCGGGATAAAGCACCGGCAGGATGGAACCGGTGATCGCGCCGATGGTGAATTGCCCCTCCGCCCCGATATTCCAGTTATTGGAGCGATAACAGATCGACAGTCCAACGCCGATCAGGATCAGCGGTGCGGCCTTGATCGCCAGCTCATGCAGCGACCAGACCTCCAGCAACGGCTCGACAAAAAAGGCGTAAAGCGCATGCGCCGGATTTTTGCCGAGCATGGCGAACATGATGGCGCCGACCAGCAGCGTCAAAACCAGCGCCAGAAGCGGCGAAAGCAGGGTGAAAAGCTTCGAGACCCCTGCGCGTTTTTCAAGCTCAATGCGCATGCTGGGCGGCTCCCGAATGTGACGTATGAATACCGCCCATCAACAGGCCGATCTTTTCGAGTGTCATCTCTTCCACCGGATGGGCTTCGGAAAGCTTGCCGTCGGAAATGACGGCGATATTGGTGGCGACCTCGAAGATTTCATCGAGATCCTGGCTGATGACGATGACGGCCGAGCCGGCCCTGGCAAGATCGACCAGCGCCTGACGGATGCGGCTTGCGGCACCCGCATCCACACCCCAGGTCGGCTGGTTGACAACAAGCACGGAAGGCTGGCGATCAAGCTCGCGCCCGACGATGAATTTCTGCAGGTTGCCGCCCGAAAGCGAACCCGCCAGCGGATCGGCGCCGCTCTTGCGCACATCCATGGTTTCCGAAATGCGCCGCGCCGCCGCCTTGATAACCGACCCCCTGACGATGCGCAGGAAACCACCGGTTAGAAACGCCTTGCGGTCGGACCGCGCCCGCGCCAGCAACAGATTGTCGGAAAGGCTCATGCCGGGAACGGCAGCATGGCCATGCCGCTCTTCCGGCACGAAACCAGCGCCCATCAGCCGGCGGCCATTGATGCCGAGACGGCCGACCGGCTTGCCGCGCAGATGGATCGCGTCATTATTATAGACGGGATATTCGCCCGAAAGTGCGTCGAACAGCTCGCCCTGCCCGTTGCCGGCCACACCGGCAATCGCCAGCACCTCGCCGGCGCGGACCTGCATTGAAACGGATTTCAGCGCCACGGCAAAAGGCGTGCGCGGCGCAACCGAAAGCCCCATCACCTCGATCTGCGGCGCGCCGAGCGCTTCGCCCGTGGCGCGCGAAACGCTTGCGACATCGCTGCCGACCATCATGCGCGCCAAGGATGCCGGCGTTTCCCTGCGCGGATCGCAGGCGCCCGTCACCTTGCCGTGACGCAGGACGGTGGCGCGATCACAGATACGCTGCACCTCTTCGAGGCGATGACTGATATAAAGCACCGAGCGGCCTTCGGCCTTCAGTTTTGCCAGCGTCTCGAACAGCTTGTCAGCCTCCTGCGGCGTCAAAACCGAGGTCGGCTCGTCGAGAATGATAAGGCGCGGGTTCTGCAACAGGGCACGGACGATCTCGATGCGCTGGCGCTCGCCGACCGAAAGATCGGCCACATGCGCATTGGGGTCGAGCGGCAGGCCATAGGCCCGCGACAGCGTTTCCGCTTGCCCGGCGATTTCCTTCAATGAAATTTTCGGATCGAGCGACAGCGCGATATTTTCAGCGACCGTCAGCGCTTCGAACAGCGAAAAATGCTGGAAGACCATGCCGATGCCCAGCCGACGGGCCTCGCTTGGCGAGCCCACGGAAACCGGCTGGCCCTGCCAGATGATCTCACCCTCCGTTGGCGAAAGCACGCCGAACAGCATCTTGACCAGCGTCGACTTGCCAGCGCCGTTTTCCCCCAGAAGCGCGTGGATTTCGCCGGGCGCAATATCGAGATCGATGCCGTTGCAGGCGGCGAAATTGCCGAACAGCTTGGTCAGCTTGCGAACGGACAGGAGAGGCACGGCCTCCGGCGCCAAAGTTCCAGTCACGAGTTCCCTCTCTCACCGACCGCCGCGCCTTCTTCGAAGCGTTTCCAGCGATCGTGGTCATTGTTCCCAATCGGACGCCAATGCGTATGCAATCTCATCCAATCAAGACTTATTGATAACTGTTTTGCTGCTGCGCACAACTGAAAAAGACGTCGCTTAAATGCAATTTGCACAAGCAATAAACGACTTTACCTTTTTCTCATTTCGCGCCGAGCGACGGGAAAAACTGCAAGATTCCCCCGATGCAATAAAGATAGATACCGCTCGCCACAAAGCCAATCACCGCCCATGTCGGCGTCTGGAAATGCATCAGCAGCGCGTAACCGCCAAGTGCACACCAGATGGCCACGACGAGGAGATTGAGCGGCCGCAGCCGCTTCACCCGCACCGGATGCAGAAAATTGATCGGCAGGAAAGTCAGGAACACCGACACCGTCACCACCGTCATGGCCGTGGTCGCGCTGGCATCCATCACGAACAGGGTGAAAATCACCATGTTCCACACGACAGGGAAGCCGGAGAAGAAATATTCATCCGTCTTCATGCCCATATCGGCGTAATAGATCGCGCTGGACACCACGATCATGCCGGCCGCCACAAAGGACCAGGGTTCGCCGATCATGCCGCTCTGGTAGAGCGCAAAGGCTGGCAAAAGCACATAGGTGACGTAATCGATGATATTGTCGAGCGTATCGCCCGACCAGTTGGGCAGAACGTCCTTCACCCTGACCTTGCGGGCGATGGGACCGTCAATGCCATCCACCAGAAGTGCCAGCCCCAGCCACCAGAACATGTCAACGAAGCGGTGTTCTGAAGCGGCGACGACACCGAGAAACGCCAGGAATGAGCCGGAGGCCGTCAGAATATGAACGGAAAAGGCGCGGATTTCCGCGTAGGGAACACGCTTGTAGTTGAAAATTTTCATGGTCAGCGTCTGCGCCCCGCTTTTCATCCGCCCTGTTCATTCCGGTATGCGGCCATTCACCACGCTTTGCAACCGGCTCAATCCGCTTATCCTAGGACTAATATAGCGGTACAACCAACGAATCTTCGCGACCCTATGTTCCGGACCCGAAGTGGATTTGCCCGTGCAAAGGCACTATGATGGTCTGGAAATAACAACGGATCAGGACCATGAGACACTTCGATATCGCCATCACCGGTGCGGGACTTGCAGGCCAGATCGCGGCAATCGCGCTGGCGCGGGCGGGCCGCCATGTGGCGCTTGTCGCGCCCTCAAGCGAAAAGAAGGACCGGCGCACGACCGCGCTGATGGACCAGTCGATCCGTTTCATGGACCGCCTCGGCCTCTGGTCGCGTATCGCACCTTCGGCCGCACGCCTTTCCACCATGCAGATCATCGACGGCACCGACCGGCTGCTGCGCGCACCGACCGTGCAGTTCCGCTCCTCCGAAATCGGGCTCGACGCCTTCGGCTGGAATATTCCGAACGAAGCGCTGCTCGGCGTTCTCGGGCAAGCGGTGGAGCAGGAACACAATATTACCCGCCTCGACACGACAGCCGAGACGATCGACATCGGCAACGACCGCGTGACCGTGACGCTTGCGGACGGCGAAACCCTCTCGGCCGATTTCCTCATCGGTGCGGATGGCCGCAAATCGATGGTGCGGGATGCGGCCAACATCGGCGTCAAATCCTGGTCCTATCCGCAGACCGCCATTGTCTTGAACTTCGGCCATAGCCGGTCACATGGCAATGTCTCGACGGAATTCCACACCCCTACAGGCCCTTTCACCCAGGTTCCCCTGCCCGGCAACCGCTCCAGCCTCGTCTGGGTCGTTACCCCGCAACAGGCAGAAGAACTGACGGCACTGCCGCTGGAGGCGCTGAGCCTCCGGATCGAGGAGCGCATGCAATCCATGCTCGGCGCGGTAACCGTCGAGGACAGCGTTCAGGCCTGGCCGCTTTCCTCGATGACCGCACATCGCTTCGGCAAGGGCCGCGTGGCCCTCATCGGCGAGGCGGCGCATGGTTTTCCGCCCATCGGCGCGCAGGGGCTGAACCTGAGCCTGCGCGACATCATCGCCCTGACGGAACTGCTCGGCGCCGTCTCGGACCGACCGATCGCGGCCGATGCCGGCGCGAGCTTCGACCGCAGGCGACGCGCGGATGTCTATAGCCGCACGCTGAGCGTCGATCTCCTGAACCGGTCGCTGCTTTCCGACCTCCTGCCGGTGCAGATGGCGCGCGCGGCCGGCCTGCATGTCCTCTCCGGCATCGGCACGCTCAGAAGCATGGTCATGCGCGAAGGCATCGAGCCGGGCCGTGGACTGAAGGCCCTACCCTCCTTGCTGTTCGGCAGCTTCAAAAAGGCTGGATGAAATAGACCACGCCCGTCAGCGTGAAGACCGACAGCACCGTCGAGATCAGGATCGTGGCCGACGCCCGCTCCTGCCAGACGTGGTATTGCTGGCCGATGACAAAGACATTCGTCGCGGTCGGCAAGGCAGCCAGCAGCACCGCGGAATAAATCCATATCGGCTCGAATCGACCGAGCGAGGAGAGGACCAGATACGCCGCAAGCGGATGCAGGATTAGCTTGGCCGGCACGATATAGCTGATTTCCATGGGCACCCGTTTCATTGGCCTGAGCGCCAGCGTCACGCCCATGGCGAACAGAGCGCAGGGCGCCGCCGATTGCGCCAGATAATCCACCAGCCGCTGCACAGCCTCCGGCGGCTGCCATGACAGCGAGGCAGCGAGAAAACCGGCGATGACAGATACGATGAAAGGATGGGTGATGACCTTGCGCGCCACATCCAGCGCAAGCCTTGAGGCAGAACGCTTGTCACCGCCCGCAACCGCCATCATCGCCGGCGCGACGATGAAATGGGCGGCGTTTTCAAGGCAGACGATCAGCGCCACCGGCACCGCCGCCTTTTCGCCAAGTGCGAGAAGCGCAAGGCCCGGTCCCATATAGCCGATATTGCCGTAACTTGCCGCAAAGCTCTGGATCGTGGTTTCGGCGAGGCTGTTTTTCCGCACGAACCGGCCGATCAGGAACACCAGCAGGAATATCCCATAGGTGCAGGCGAGACTGGCAGCGACGAAATCCATACGCGCCAGCTCTTCCACCGGCGTTTTCGAGACAAGCTTGAAAAACAGCGCCGGAAGTGCGGCATAGATGATGAAGGTATTCAGCCAGCCCATTGCCTCAACCGGCTGCTTCGTGATGCGCGCCGCGCCGTAACCGATGAAGATCAGGCCGAAAAACGGCAACAGCAATCCCACGATATCGGCCACGATCATTCCCCTCGCCTGTAATGTCCGGGGAGGCTTAACCGATTTTCATCAGGATCGGAAAGGTCTCCTGGAACCAGATCGCCACATTGGTGATGAAACCGGACATGAAAGCGAGACCGGTCAGCACCAGCAAAACGCCGAGCAGCTTTTCCACGAGGCCGAGATGGCGGCGGAAACGCACGAGGAAACGCATGAAGGAACCGGAAAAAGCCGCGGCAATCCAGAACGGCACGGCAAGACCAAGAGAATAGACTGCAAGCAGCGCTGCACCGTCGCCAACCGTATCCCGCGAGGCGGCGACGCCAAGGATCGCCCCCAGAACCGGGCCGATGCAGGGCGTCCAGCCGAAGGCGAAGGCAAGGCCCATGACATAGGCCCCGGAAAGCGTGGCCGGCTTGCCACCGCCCTGAAAGCGCGCCTCGCGCGAAAACAGCCCGATGCGGAACACCCCGAGGAAGTTCAGGCCCATCAGAATGATGATGAAACCGCCGATCTTGGCGAGAATGTCGAGATTCTGGCGCAGAAGCGTGCCGATCGTCGAAGCGCCTGCCCCCAGCGCCACGAAGACCGTGGCAAAACCGAGCGTGAAGAAGAAGGCCGAAAACAGCACGGCCCTGCGAATCTCCGGCCGCGGCGCGGTCTCTTCCGTCCTGAACTGCTCAACCGAAACACCCGCCATATAACAGAGATAGGGCGGCACCAGCGGCAGGACGCAAGGCGACAGAAATGAAAGAGCGCCGGCCAGAAGCGCACTGAACAGGGAAATATCGGCAATCGACAAGAAGAACTCCGCATCCCGCAAAGCCGCCGCGATTCCTCGGATTCGCCGCCACTTCACGCTTCATTTTCATGCATGTCATTGCTGCAAAAGGATTTCACCCGTTTGCCCGACATGTCTGAAGCCGGTTTTATCCCCAGCCGCCCCCTCTCTCCAATCACCTTTTCGGGGGTGCGACAAAAAAAACCGGATTGATTGTCGAAACCGCTTTTTTTGGGTTGACCGAACGGATCGCTCTACCTATGTTCCGCGCACTTCCGAAGGGCAGCCAAGCCCCGACACGGGAGAGCGTAGCTCAGCCGGTAGAGCAACTGACTTTTAATCAGTAGGTCCAGGGTTCGAATCCCTGCGCTCTCACCAACGGAAACAAGCACTTACCGTTGAAAATCAGCTAAAAATCGCTAAAATTACCCTCACACATGTCTCGCACAGTCTGAGAGGGTAAAATGACCTCACATACCGTCTTCGGTGACAAGGTTCGCGTTTATCGCCGCGCCAACAGTTCGCTGTGGCAATGCTCCACCTACCTTGAGGGCAAGGAGTGGCGCGTCAGCACCAAAACCGATAGCCTGTCTCTGGCAAAAGAGTTTGCCGAGGACTGGTATCTGGAGCTTCGCGGCAAGAGCCGGATTGGTCAGTTGAAGACCGAGCGGACGTTCGCGGACGCAGCCAAGCAGTTCCTGCTGGAATACGTCCCACTCACCAACGGCGAGCGCAATCCGCGCTATGTGAAGGATCACGAGGCGCGTATCGACAACCATCTGCTGCCTTACTTCGGCAAGATGGGTCTCAGCACCATCACGGCAGGCAAGGTGCAGGAGTTTCGGGTCATGCGGCTCCAGCCGCACCCGGAGACCGGCAAGGTGCCCACGCGCAGCACCTTGCACCATGAAACGGTCACGTTGAGGCAGGTTATGAAAACTGCCCTGCGGCATGGCTGGATCAGCCACCTCCCCGACTTCTCCGCCCCGTACAAGGCGTCGGGCAAGATCACGCACCGCGCGTGGTTCTCGCCCGAGGAATACAAGCAGCTCTACACCTACACCCGTGAGCGCGCCAAATCCGCCCAAGGGCTGAACTGGCAGCATGCCGCCGAGCAGTTCCATGACTATATCCTGTTCATGGCCAACACCGGCCTGCGACCCGATGAGGCCAACCGGCTGGAGTACCGTGACGTAACTATAGAGAAGGACGAGGAGACCGGTGAGCGCATCCTGCTGATCGAAGTGCGCGGCAAACGGGGTTTCGGCTACTGCAAGAGCACCACGGGCGCGGTGCATCCATTTGAACGGTTGGTGAAGCGCAATACCGCCCAGCCGACCGATCTGGTGTTTCCCCAGGATCACAAGAAGCAGTTCAACCGCGCCATGACGGATTGCGGGTTCAAGCTCGACCGCGAGGGCAATCGTCGTTCAGCGTATAGTCTCAGGCACACATACATTTGCCTGCGCCTGCTGGAAGGTGCCGACATCTATCAGGTCGCCAAGAACTGCCGCACAAGCGTGGAGATGATCGAGAAGCACTATGCCGTGCATCTGAAAAACACGCTGGACGCCAAGGCCATCAATGTGAAGAGAAAAGTGAAGAAGGTGGTGGCTGCCGAAGCCTAGCCCATCTTGAACATTCCCGGTTGGCATGCATCAATGCGTAACAGCGCACCTACGCATCGCCAATGTGTACGCATTGAAGCGGCGGCGATGCTCTGCACGGTTTTCTGACCAGCCGCACAGCGTCTGGAGAAAACCGGCAGGTGCGTCAGGGGACACCCCTGAACCCCGTCCGTGCCGGAGCAAGGTGAATGGCTATCTATCACCTGAATGTCAAAAACATCAGCAGGGGCGACGGGCGCTCCGTGGTCGCGGCCGCCGCGTATCGCGCGGGCGAAATTCTCACGAATGATGCCGAGGAAAAGCTCTCGGATTTCGCAGGACGGCGTGATGTAATCACCAGCGGCATTCGCATACCTGCCGGTGCGCCGGACTGGATGGCCGACCGCACCACTTTATGGAATGCAGTGGAACTGTCCGAAAAGCGTCATGACGCACGTTTAGCCAAAGAGATCGAATTCGCCCTGCCCCGTGAGCTGCCGCGCACTGCGTGGCTGGTCGTGGCGCAGGCCATGGCTGATGCGTACACCGCGCAGGGCTTCGTAGCCGACTTCGCCATCCACGACGACGGCACCCAGCATAATCCGCATGTCCATATCCTGCTGACCACCCGCGTCATTACTCCGGACGGGTTCGGCCCCAAAATCCGCAGCGCGGACGGACGGCAATTCATCAGCGAGGCGCGATTGACGTGGGAGCGCATCGCCAATGCCGCCTTGACCAAGGCGGGCGTCACCGTCACCATCGACAGCCGCAGCTACGCCAAACGCAAACTTGACCGGCAACCGGGCCAGCATCGCGGCCCAGACCAAGACGAACGGCGTGCCCGCAGGCAGCGCCAGCGCGAGAGGGAAAAGATGGTTCCTAAACATGATGACCGTGACCTGCCGGTCCCCGACCCGGATGGCTCACCCATTCACCCCCGTGAGCTCGCAGCCGCCGAAGGGCGGATGCTGCGCGACCTTGAACGGGAGGAACCTCCCGTCTTTCAAGAGCCGAACGGCGATCCTGCTGCCGCACGGCAGGCGATTGAGCGGCAGAACAGCCGCGAGATGAGCGAGGATGACGCCACCGCTTACCGCCTCGCACCGGAGAATACGCTGGACTGGCTCAGTCTTCCGATCTCCCCCGAGGATGAGGCCACGCTGGAGCGCTGGGAAAACCATCTTGATTGGCTGGAGGCAGATATCCGCAGCCCTCATTCATCCGACAACGAGCATGAGCCAGATCGGGAGCGCTGAGAGGCGATCATTTTCACGCGGAGTTGCGTGGCAACACGCCAACCGGGTTCGCACAGTGTCCCACGCACCGATGACAGGAGAGATTGCGGATGTCTGCCACTCAACTGACGCCCGAAGACGAACTGCAACTCCTCTATGAAGAGGCCAAGTGGTTGGAGGAGACTCTTGCGTCATGTGACCGCGACATGGCATCGGCCATTCAAGCTCATAAAGATGGATTAAGCCTGCGGGACGATATCTTCGCCGACCTTCAGGATAGGGCGACAACCAAGGCCGAGTTGTCTTTCAAGCGGGGTCAGTTGAGTGCCCAGATCGAGCAACGGGAGGAACTGGTACGCGCGCAGGAGCGGCAACGTGCCGAGGAGCAGCAGAACCGTGCCACGCTCAGCGTGCTCGACAACCATCTGGACTGGTTGGATATCGAGGTACGGCCCCTGCCCGCGCCGTCTCACGACGAGCTTTGGCAAGAACCCGAGCGCTGATGGATTCTATCAACGACGTTTACTAGGTTGAAACGCAGGACTAGTCGACAGAACGATTAGCAGCTTGTCTTACAACAGCGACGTGTTAAATAATCAGCATTATTTTTGCTCTTTAGGCGTTGAATCAGGCATCTGGTGGATTGGATTGATAATGAATCTGTCGGGCTCTGAAATCCAAGCCTTGCCGATATATTCTTATGGGGCGAGGCGACTGAGGGTCTTCAGACAACGAGAATTTCTGATGTGTGGTGATACCTTTGAAAGAGCCGTCGCATTACCGGAAAAGAGTTTAAGCTGCGAGGAAATTTTGACTTTACACCGCAAGCCAACGGTATAGTATTTTTTTCATGAAAAAGTACAGCATCAAAGTTTTCCTTTTCGCGTTAATCGCCACCTTAAATCAGTGCGCCGTAGTTACGGTTATACCTCCGTCCAGTCTTGATGCGGTATCCTTTTATCAGCCAAAATGATTCAGAAGACTTGGATTATATCCCGGAGGGCGAGAGGCTGGTGGCTTTATGGCGTTGCTTTTCTAATATTCACGTATATTATTGAAAATTATGTAGACTATTCAAATGTTTTCGCAGTGTTGAGAGATGCAAGTATTTGGCTTAAATTAGCTGTAACTTTCTTTACTGGCCTCATAGAGGCGTTTATCCTAGCAACTACATTCTTTCCTGGCACAACGATCTTGATCGGGATCGCAGTGCTATCACGGTCTTTTCCTGAGCTGATTTACGGCGTTACGAGTGCGTCTGTTGGCGTTCTCGCTGGTTGCTACTCCTCGTACGAGTTCGCACATCGCCACCTTAAGCTTAAGTGGATCCCAAACCTTAAGCTGGTTATTTGGGCAAACGACTTGCATGCGAAGTGGAAGTGGCCAAGTGTAGCCGCCGCCTCAATAACGCCGACCCTTCTGTCCGGCCTCTACACTTATTGGGGCATTATCGGCAGAAGCCGGAAAACGGTGGCTCCCCTCCTTCTGATGAATTTCGCGATGCTGCTTGGGTGGTACAGCGGAGTAGGTCTTCTGGCACAATGGTTTCGGGACGACTTTCTGGTATTCCAAAGTGGGCATGGCTACTGGATTGCTGGCGCCCTTATTCTTATTGGGTGCTGCGTTTTCCTCAACGATCTTTTACGCCAAGGATCGTAACGGAGTGCCGTCGAGCTGCCAAACTCACCAAAATCCCACAAATAAACGTCATACCCCTACCCCAAGTAATGGGGCTGTAAAGAGAGGGTAGTGCAAACTCAGATGCTCGTAGATCATGTGATGGCGGCAAATACAACGCTATAACTTCTTCCCGTGCCGCGATGCCAAAAAATCCCGCAGCAAGACCCAGTCCGAGAGTCGCTATGATTGCAAGTGTAGCCGCCATTACGACAAAGTCGTTTTTCACCGACTTGATACGATGACGTGTGGGGTTGCTGCGATGGAAGGCAAACCAAAGCTGAAAAGCTTGAGCCAGACATACAAACAGTGCCAAAATAAAAGTGTAAAATTGAACTTCCCACTCTGACATAGCTATAGTCCAAGGGTTGCTGAGGCTTGCGACCAGTTGAGGGTCCGACCGCCCTGCAAGAGCCATGTTGCCACGTAGCAAACTTAGATTCACATGTAGCAATGCGGGGCCAAATAATGAAACTAGAGACGTTGGCTGGATAGCCGATAAGACGAGCGTCCAAAACATTTCAGTGCAGTGGTAGAAAAACTTGCGCAAGATTAGCCTACTTCTTGAAAGGGCAACCTTCGAATTATTGAATGAAAATCTGCCATCCTTCAAGCATAGGTTTAGAAATGAGATTATCCGCTTAGGTCGCCGTTGACTTCCGCTCAGGAAGAAATTCAGGATGCGAATGGGGTTGGATATTCAAGACGTACTGAACCACCTTCAGATTAAGCGCATTCAGTACCGCAGCCCGGAAATCTTCAATCGTATTGAGCTTTTCTTTACGAGCCTCGCGACGCCACGACGTTTTCTCTTGACCAGCCTTTTGCCAGTCCAGAAGTCTGACCAGAGCCCTATGGGCAAATTCTATGCCGTCACCCGAAGCCGTATGCCGAACCCAAATATGATCTGCCTGATGGTCTTCGGATGTTTCCAAATCCCACGTTGTTAGCAGGGATACGACGTCGGAAGACAGACCTGTAATGGGTTCTCCGGAACCATTGGTGTAAACCAATTCCGAAAACCGAACATTCCATGTTTCCGTCTTTTCTCGATCAGATTCTTCAACCTCAACAAGTTCCTCCTTTTTTAATTTTATATGAATTCCGGCACGAGCCCCAATCTTGTACACAACATCTCCCGCAAGTACGCCAAGAAGATTTTCCTTGATTGCTAAATCGTAAGAAATATTGAAATTCGCCTTCGCCTTCTTCATGTGCCGTGCTTCGAACACCATCCACATGGAATGGAATTTCCATGCGATTAGGAGAGAAGAGCCTATCATATCGGCATAGTTTTTGAGCTTTTCAAAGTAATCAGGGCGAAACGATAGTGTTTGAGCCTTCTTGCTCTTAATTTCTATAAGGACAGGCCGCTCGTCCTTTTGTGTTGAGAAATGAGCAAGCATGTCAGGCACCTGATAACGCTGACGGGATGCCTTCGGCATCTGATGTTGGTCAAGTTTGTGAATCAGATCGCATTTGCCCAGCCAAGAGCATAAAACGGCAAATTCGTCTTCTACAGGCAGACCAATATCAAGTCGCCGCACTCGCTCTGCAACCAAACTGGCATCAGCATCCCAACCCAACTCTTCTAGGGTCTCGTGAATTAGTCTTTCTAGATCGTCCGGTCTATCAGCCACATTTCAACCCTGATTGTTCGTTGTCCTCCCACTTTTATGTAACGAAACTTGATCTGGAACAAGACCGCAGGTAGCACTTGCATAAGACCGCAACCCGTCCCATCATGCTGTCATGACAACAGTTTACACAGGTTCAGCAATAGGCGTCCGCGCGATGTCCGAAGATCAACGTGCCAAGACGCGGGAGGAACTGGCGTGGCTGGAGACCGATCTGATACGCCGCCGCAAGCGTCTAGCCTACTGGACCTTCCGCAAGCATCAGGCCGAAACCATGTCCGGCATTCCCGAGGACTTGCGGGAGGGTGCATTCTACTTCCATGCCCGTGCGCAAGAGCTGGTGAACTCCGGCGAGCGCCTGCGGGCCTATCTGGTGATTGAACTGCAAGAGCAACCCGACCACCTGCCCGCCTACCACTACGCCCACTAACGTCCCTTTGCGGAGGCCCCGATGGACTTGCAGGCCGAACTGGACCGGTTACGCGAACGCGCCGCGACGCTGGGAGACACCATTCAAGACATGGACTACCAGATGGAACGGGCCATGCATGCCGTGGCCTCCGAAACACAGGATGTCGGGCGTGCGATGACCGTGCTCAGCGAGCGGCATAACGCCCAGTTGGGTCTCATGTTCGATCTCGGCAAGGTAACCGCGCAGATCGAGGATCTGGAAAATCGTCTGCGTGAGCTGGACGAGCGCCCCCGTGAACAAACTATTGCGGAAGAATGGGATAAACTCGTGTCACCGGTCGAGGACCGTTTGGATTGGTTACATTCGCCGCTCGCCGGTGATGGCAATGATCATAGTAAGCGGCGTTCTCACGATGAGAGCGAACCGCGAACGCGAGATGACGCGCCGCGTGGAGAACAAGAGCAGGAAGATTATCTGGATTTGTGGAAGCGGTAATTTGAAAGCCTTGATCTTATTTAAGGTTTGCGAATTATATGAGCGTCGTGCATCCCGATGAAGCCCATTTTGATTTTCGATAATTATTTAGGTCTCCGTGCGCCTCAAACATTTCTATTTTAGCGAATAGCCGGAATTGAGACATAAGCCTATGGTGAGTGCCGCCTTGCGAAGTGACGCTAACGTCGAATTCCTATTGCAAACACCAGCAATAGTCCCTGCGGCCCTACTAGTTTGAGCGTCAATGCAGTCGGGGCGTTGTCTTATCACCCCGACTGTGCCAACTCTGGAAAGTCCTGCGCGGTACACCGCCAATGGAATCTATTCGGCAGAGACGAAAAATGTATAGATCGTCGAAGCTAAGCAAGATTTAGTCAACGAGGTTAGATCTAATCCAAAGGGGCTCGATACCGATTGAAGACCAACCGTCTGCTGTCGAGTGAACGAACACTTCATCTCCACGCATGAAGGTCTTCAACGTGGGAAACTGTGTCCCGGGACCTGCTCGCCCATTTGTGCCATCTATGTTCACGATCCGACGGGTGACAGGTTTGATCCATTTGCTGTAGATCCAATATTCGAGGGAGTTGGCAATTTTAAACCACCCGTTATGTTCGCGGAAAATACGGATAATCGCACCCACGTCCAACGGCCCCTGACCTTGAACAACAGCAAAGCTGGCTCCCGCGCCTGCTCTAACATTCAATGAATCTGTCGTCACAACACCGAAAGATGGAATCTCAACCAGATGAGGCAATCCAGCGCCGTCGAGAATCTGTTGAACCAACGGGAGAAAATTCTGTTGGCAGTCTTGCACCCGATTGCCCCCGAAAAATCCCGTCCCTGGGCACGATTTTGCCGCGCCTAAGCCATTCTTTCGCTCACCGGTATTGAGGTCATACCAGTGGTGATAAACAATGTTGTTCGTCGTTACGGGGTTCAGTCCAAATTTCCGCGCAAGCGATGCTGTAGCGCGCAAGATGCTGTTTCTCTGGGATTCAGCCATATCATCCTGGCCGGTATCAAAATCACCTACATTTTCAATACAAATAGAGCCGGAGTTGTTCCCATATATACAGGCGGGCACCTGATTGAGAGGTCTGCCTGTGACAACATCACCATCCGGAAATATCGAAAAGTGTTGCCCAATATCTGACCAGCCGTTGTGGTTTACATGATGGTCTCTCATCCCTTTCTGCATGCTGAGATGATTTTCACCAGTAAATTGAGCATATCTAGGGCTCCAAGTATGGTGCTGTTGAATCTTGTTGATGGTTCGAGAAACAGAGATTGAGGCTATCCATTTTTCAAAATCTTCAATAGAAAACCTTGTGAAGCCGTATTGCGTCTGCATGTCACGCGCCCCTTTTAGTTAAATTTGAAATCTAAAAATGCCTTGGCGATGCAATGATGCGAAATTGTTATCGAAACGCGCCCAAAAGTTCCTTCGTTCGCTCGCCTGATTGCGCATAAGCTGCGTCTAGATCTCCTTTAAGAGCCTGCTTCGACGGTTCGTCCAACCTGCGCCATCCGTCCTGAGCCGCAAACAGCCAGTTGTAGCGGGCTTCACTGTCCTGCGTGGTCGCAGCGCGACCAATTGCCAATTTTGTCACCTCGGGGTCTCCAAGGTCGAAGAGGAATTCGGTCGCGTAAATCCGCACAGTGCGATCACGGTCACCAGCCAAGTCGAGCAGCGCGTCGCGATTGTCCGTTGAAAGAAGCGGAGCAACAATTACACCTTGCGCCTTGTCACGCCGCAGCATCTCGGTCAAAGCGACCGCTACACCAAGCTTCGTTCTATAGTTTTCTTCTTTGGCGTCGAGCAAACTCAGAACTTCCGGAACTTTCTCCGGAGGAACCGCTGACAAGGCACTACGAGCCGCACGGCGAATCTCGGTCACATCAGAATTGAGCTCAACCGCTGTCTTGAGAATATCAATTTCCGCGGTTTTTTCACTGGGCGGAAGTTCTTGCGCAAACGCGCTTCGGATACCCGATATCAACTGCGCAAAACCCATCAAAGTTGGAGCAGATGCTATCGGTGCATCACACGGATCCGCACGTTTCCCGCCCCATCGGCCTATAACGCGATCGCCTTGACGTGTGTCTATCACTTCCCAGTCTTCCCCGGCTTTTCGGAGAACCCAATCCAGTGGTTTTTTTGCTCCCATACCGTTTTCAATACAACTCACCGGTATACCGATAGTGACCAAAGGTGCCGTTTCTTCGTCCGGAGGCTCCAATTTAAAGGATGCAATCTCTACCTCCTTTGTTTGATCGCCAAAAATAGCGAAAGAAAATAGATCGGACCTGTTGATTACTGTGCTTCCGACGACAGTCTGGCCAAAGACGAGTGAGATTTTTGTCGGCGGGCCAGGGATATCCCGAACTGACCCCCGTACGTAGTCTTTGCCCCGCGCACTCATCTCATCGATAATGCGCTGATGGTCGGCGCTGCGTTGATGTTCTAGGAAGGCCGTCAACACTAAAGCCAGAGCCGCAACGCCTGCTAAAACAAAAATCTTTCCGCGCATGGTCGCTTGGCCTCCGAACGCTGCCAGAATAATCGCGATACCAGCGCTGAGTAGCAAACTACCATTAGCTTGCAGTTGCCAATTGCCGACATGTCCTGCAAGGGCACCCGCAACAAGAAGGGCACCCATAATCATTGCGAGCCAGACAAACGGAGTGATTTTGTCTGGAAAGCTGATTTCGACGAGTGACAATTGTTGTCCACCACCGGACTTTCCGACGTCAACTGGCTCAGCCACCGGACCTGGTTGAAGATCTGCCATGCGATATCCTCCGACATCCAAGTATATAAGTTGATTTAAGAGTTAAGTTTCGAATTTGGCTTTAATTAATGATGCAATTGAGAATTTAAGTAAAATTTATCGCTCAATATTACTAACGAACCCATTTATGTCGATGACTGTAGACAACAGCGTCGAACAATTCATTGGTTCCACTTTTACAAGCTGCCTTATGCACTTCTCGCGAGATGCTTTGCCAACCCGAGCCTTCCAAATCAGCCTCAATAGTGTCTGCCATCATCAGGGGCTTACCTAGATGAGTGCGCCATAGAGCCCAATCTTCTCGAATGGCGGCGGCAATTCGCGCTTTAGTGTAGGTTTTGCCTAGGAATTTATCTGATTTAGATACGTCGAAAACGTCTTCGTAAGTTTCGTCAGAATAAGCCTTTTCATCCCATTTAATACCAAGTGGCCCAGTGTAATCGACGGCAACCCCGTTACGAAACCAAGTGTTTCTTGGCTGACGACCTTTATCAGTGTCATTTAGCCCTGAACAACCATTCGGATAGGCGCGCGACGAATTGCAGCGGCTTTCCACCACGCTTCCAGCGACCGCAAACTGCGCGCCATTAGAGCTAATGACGTGCGAGCGAAGTTCCGCTAGACAAGTCGGCATCTGGCTGTCATTGGCACCTACCGCGCGGCAGGCCTGGACACTCCAACTCGCAAGTTGCTGTGCAGAAGGCTGCAAAAGGATCACCTGCGCGCGCAAGGGTGGGAAAGCCTTTTTGCCGGCGTCAGCTGAAGCATATACGCAGCGTTTGGTAGGGAATCCCTCATATCCGGGAACTGTGACGTCTTCGCAGTTTCCTCCCCCTTCCAAGTAACGAGAGCGAGTGACAAGTGCCCACGCGGCCATTTCGGTTGGAAAAAAAGAATCAGAAACGGGAAAGTTTGGAGTTGCACCCAAAGGCGAGCACTGGAACTCCGCATAGGCGGGTGTTGAAGCGACGCCTGCGACCACCATCGACCACATAAACTTGGTTAGAAAGAATGCCTTTGACACTGTTTAAGCCTCCCCAAATAAATGTGCATCCTCGCGCTTAATCGTGAGCGGAAATTGATACGGCCTCGCATATTCTTGACGCTCAATCGTGGGCATAAGCGATATCTTCCACCTTCGGCAAAACACGAGATGCTGCACTCAGCGTCCCCTCGGCGTTGAGCAAAGGAATCTGATGCAGAAACGTCTCCGCCTCCAGTGCCGCCAGCCGCTCTTCCAATGTCGGATGCGTGGAGAACAGCGAGCCAGCGGCAATCCCCCGGAACATCAACCGGGCTTCCTTGCGCTCAAAATCACTCAAGTCCGGCCCATTATGCAGCTTGTCCAGCGCCGCGATCATGTGTTCCTTGCTGGTCAGCGCCGCGCCGAACGCATCGGCCCAGTATTCGCGCTTGCGCGACAGGCTAAGCACATACAGTTCCGACACCCATGTAAGGAACCAGCGGCCCCAACGTTGCATCGTCTCGGAGAAGCCGAGATACCAGACGAGCGAGTTCTGGAACGAGCGTGCCAGCCCCATGCGGCGCATGTCGTTGTTGGCGATGTGGCCAAGTTCGTGGCCGATGATCGCATCCACTTCCGCTACGCTCAGAGTATCGAGTAGCGGCTGGCCGACCACCACCATGGCGTTGTCCGCATTGGAGCCAATAGCGTAGGCGTTGTTGTGCGGCATGGTGCCGACCCACGGGCGGGCGCTTAGGCCGAGACGTGCGGCGAGAATGTAGACGCGTTGGGCCAGCGGATCGTCTTCGTTCAGAAGGGTAATGCCGTGATCCTTAAGCGCGTTCTCACGCTGGCGGCCCAGTCCCACCAATCCCCAGACCGTGCCCCACAGCGGCACGGCAAGAAAACCACCAAAGGCACTACCTGCCGCCACGCCCAGCCCGATACCGAGCGGCGCGGAAATCAGGCTGCCCCATACGAGACCCGCCCAACTGCCGGCGACGAGCCCGAGCCAGGTCGGAAACGTGCTATGCTTGAGAGGTGTCTGCTCTGTCATCTCATTCCCCCTTGGTCATCATGCCGATACGTTGCCTGCAATTTTCGCTTTTCTCGTGAACCACGAGCTGCGTCTTGAACGGGCGCAGCCCTGCAATGTCGGTGATACCGTAGCGCCAGCCTTCGCCCTGCCAGCCGCCAAGCAGTTCCTTGATCTCGTCATGCGTCATCAGCGGCCGCCCCAGAAATTGGATGCCCTCGGTCATTGAAAACCCGCTGTTGGTTGAGCCGTCGCCCATCTGACCGCTCAGATGCGAGGACACGTTGGTGCTGGAGCTGGTGGTTCGGATGGCGTGGGTTTTATGGCCAAGATAGTCACCCACCATCTTGGCGGTCTCGTTGTCATTAATGCCAAAGAATTGCTTGACCGCGCAATTGAGGAACGGACGCCAACTGTTGCCGGGATAGTGTTGCTCAATGGAATAGATATCTTGCAAGAAAAACCATAGGCGTACCCCTGCCCCCGCATGGGTGCGGATAGCATCGCGGAATTCAGGGAACGGGCCGATGTTGAGGAATTCGTCCAGCACGAACAGCACCGGAATGTCGGGAACGCGCGGGTTGGCCAGCATGGCATCAAGCGCAGCCTTGAGAACGACCCGCAGGTAACCGGAAAACGTCTGCATCATATGGAAGGGGATTTCGATATAGACCGTCGCGGTATGGTCCTTGAGGCTTTCAAAGCTTACATCGTTACCATCGACGCTATTCCGGATATCGATATCCCGCCACTCATGGAGCTTGCTGGCCAGCGTTTCTTCCAGAACCTTGAGACCGCGTTCTGCATTCTTGGCAAGCAGCGCACGTCCGGCGTCTGCGGAGGATGGATGCCGCGCCATCCTCTCCGCCCAAGCCAGCAAACTCTCTCCCTTCAATACGGCGAGATCGCTGACCGTCGCGAGCGTCCGCCGATGAGGCGGCGCATTGTCGCGGACGTGCATGATGAACCCCGTCATGATCCCCACCGCGTCGTCCATAAAGAACGATGAGGCGTGGGGGTCTCGCGGAAACATCATCTGCGCTATGGCACGGGCATCAGACTGTCTTTTGATACGGCTTAGCGGGTCGAAGCGGTGCACGGGCTTGCCGGACCCGTTATCGAGCGGCGCAATCCGGTATACCGGCCCGAGCGTGCTGCGCCATTTCGAGGTCGCCTCGAACAGTTCGCCTTTCGGGTCGAGCACCACGCAACTGCCCTGGTAACGCAGCAGGTTGGGAATGATCGTGGTGAGCGCTTTGCCGGAGCGGGTTGGCGCGATGGTTAGCAGGTGGCCGTCGCCATCCCAGTGCACGAATCCAGAAGGGCTCGCTTGGTTGTCGTCAGTGAAGCTGCCGAGCAGGATCGAGCGGGGATCATTGAAGGCAGCGCGATCGCGCAGGTGGGATTTGAGGTCGGCGGACGTGGGCCAGCGGGCGGAACCATAGAGAGGTGGCGGGTCGGCAAGCTGGCGTTCGCGTTCCTCGCGGGCAATGCGGTCGCGTTCGGCCCGCTCCAGCCGTGGGCCGGGGTCGCGGCCCACGCGAATGTCGGCTTCTACGGCGTCAGCCACCTCAGGGCCGTAACGCTCCTCAACCTCGTGTCGTGCGAAACGAGCTTTGAGATTGCGTCCGGCTTTAAAACCCCATTTTCCCCATTTGGCGGCGAGGCTGAAGCTGCGCTCCAGATCACCGAAGGGATCAAACTTGCTCATGTGACTGCCCCCAGCCTAGAAATCGAGAATATCAATCAGAAAGTGAAAATCAATCGAAATTCGCGTCGCAATCTTGCAAGAAAACGGCAACAGACTACATAGTAGCGGTATGAAGCCGGGGGTGAGATGCCAAGCGTTTTCTTTTCTTATTCGCACATCGATGAAGCTTTACGTGACCAACTCGAAAAACAGCTTGCCATGCTCAAGCGGCAGGGCGTGATCGAGACATGGCATGACCGCCGTATTGGCGCGGGTCAGGACATTCACGCAAGTATTGACGACCATATCAATACAGACGACATCATCCTCTTGCTGGTGAGCGCTGATTTCATTGCGTCGGACTACTGCTACGACATTGAAATGCAGCGCGCGATGGAGCGTCACGAACGCAACGAAGCCATCGTCATTCCTGTCATCCTCCGCGCCTGTGACTGGCATTCGGCACCCTTTGGAAAACTCAATGCTGTTCCTCGTGATGGGAAGCCTATTACCCAGTGGACCGATATTGACGAGGCCATGCTGCAAGTCGCCAAGGCCGTGCGCGAGGCAAGCGCGCGATTTATGTCAAATCCTGTGACAGAGGTTCGTTCGCAGTCACCCCAGCGTCCAGCGGATATAGACCGCACTGGTCTGCGTTCCAGCAACATGCGCCTCACCAAAACCTTTACCCAAAGGGAAAAAGACCAGTTTAAGCTCGATACGTT
The DNA here is from genome assembly GCF_044769685.1 of Agrobacterium sp. NPDC090283. NCBI lineage: Bacteria > Pseudomonadati > Pseudomonadota > Alphaproteobacteria > Hyphomicrobiales > Rhizobiaceae > Agrobacterium > Agrobacterium sp. NPDC090283. The sequence continues at coordinate 47,098 of NZ_JBIVYG010000010.1, forward strand.
TGAGTATATCGCGCGCTTCTTCGAAAACTCATTATCGGAACTAGGAGAACGGAATCGAGGGTATGAAGGCGTTTTCCGTAGGATTGATGCCAATCGCTTTTTTGCCACCATCTATCGCGATGGCAAGGATGTGGCACGCGGAACCGTTTATATCGGCGGGGATGTATGGGGTCGGGGTATTTGCTACGTGGAGGGAGAAACCACGGCTAGCAACAGTACGAATGAGTCACTCAGCGTCGAGTCGGACGACCAGACGCTTTATCTGAAAAGTATGGGGATGGCCTCGTTCGGAGGAAGTCGTGAGCAGAAGCTGTCCCAGGAGGGTGCTGCCGAACTCCTCTGGGGCATCCTTATCGGCCGTCTTCAAAACAGCTCATATTGAGGAGATTCCCATGCTAGCGCCTCAAGAGTTTACAGTTGGAAGCTTTGCGACCGCCACACCTTCGAGCCTCATCTTACCTCGCAGCGCATCAGAATTTCCCATGTTAGTGGGACATATTGATGGTATTCTCGCCGGAGCCATCTTGTCTGAACAGTATGCATTTGAGTGTATTGAGGGTGATCCTTCGGGCAACTGGGCCGGACTAATCATTCCAGATGTACGAGTGGAGGTTGACGAAACCAGCGTTTTCGCGGCCGATCATATAGCCGGTGCACCAGGTACAATGATCCGATCTGACACACGCCTACTCCTCCGTGTAAAACGTGACCGTTCACAGGTAAGCGAAAGGGCAATCACTCTACACGAAGAACTGCCGCCAACCGACGACCGCCGGGCGGGCTTCCAGCATTGGCAAATCGTCATTGGTGAAGGTGTCGAAAAGCGCGTTCTCTGGAAAACACAACAATAGAGGGTGCAAGAGGTGATCGCGTTGCTATCGCAGGCCCCTTCGCCGAAGTCTACCGATAACAGAATCATGCAAAAAAATCCTGATCAGAGTTGCGTAATCGGCACATTTTTCTTTTTAAAATATAGATTTGCAATGGAAGGTTGACTCCGACCTCGAACCCGTTGTTACTACACATGGCTTCGGGGTTTATTTATGCTATTGAATAGAACGATTTATATTTCGCTTGCCGTATTACTCTTAAGTTTCAACATCTCCCTCGCACAGTCGATTCCGTCAACTGTCGCGCCGGGACGGGAAGCAGAACAGTTCCGTCAACCGGAGAGGCCGCTGTCGCGGCCTCCTACACCAACCATTCAATTAGAAGGCGCAACGGCTCCCGAAGGAGCCTCCGCTGTTTCTCTTGTTGTCACGCGAATTAATGTCGAAGGCTCAACGGTCTACTCCGCACAGCAACTGGCAGCCTTCACATCTGGTCTGACCGGCAAGCGTATTTCACTTCAAGAGGTCTACGACGTAGCCAGCAGACTCACCGGCAAGTACGGTGGCGATGGTTACGTGTTCTCGCGCGCAATCATCCCTCCGCAAGCTCTCGATCCAAATGGCGCAGTGATCACACTTCAGGTCATTGAAGGTTACGTTGATCACGTCGAATGGCCGGAAGATCTAGCGGGGCGTTATCCGAGTCTCTTTGCAGCCTATACAGCAAAAATAACGGCCGCTCGTCCGGCAAACATAAAGACCATTGAGCGCTACCTGCTGCTTGCGAACGACCTGCCGGGCTTGACGGTTCGTTCCCGCTTCGAAGCGTCCAAGGCCAATTCAGGTGCGACCACCCTCAAGGTTGAACTGGACCGTAAACCGTTCGCATGGAGCGTACAGATAGACAACCGGGGCACCAAGGGCCGTGGCCCTTGGCAGTATTTGACGTCGGTGGAAGCTAATAATGCACTCGGACTGCAAGAGCGTATGGGGCTTGTTTATGCGGGCTCCTTCGATACCGAGGAGCTGCAATACGTTGCCGGTAACGTCAGTGTTCTTTTGAACGCCGAAGGTCTGACCTCGTTCAGTTCGATCAGTTACAGCAAGGGCGATCCGGGAATTTACGAGTTGCGTCAACTGGGATATGGCGGCGAAAGCTTCAGTTTTGAAACCGGACTCTCCTATCCGCTTCTCCGCTCGCGTGACGCAAACCTCATTCTGTCCGGAAGCTTCTTCCTTGAAGATTCACACGGCGAAACCGACAATCTTCTGATTAGCCGGGATCGCATCCGTGGTTTCCGCCTCAAAGCCGACTATGAAAACGCCGACGAATATAACGGGATCAATCAAGCCCGCCTCACGTTGTCGCAAGGCATCAGCGGCTTAGGGGCCACCCATGCCGACAATCCCTACGCCTCCCGCGACAAGGGCAAACCAGACTTCACGTCTGTCAGCCTGTATCTGAGCCGTCTGCAAGGATTGGGATCAGGTTTTAGCATCTTTGGTGCCGTCAAGGGCAGCTATTCTTTTAATCCCCTCCTGGCCGCGGAAGAATGCAGCTACGGCGGGCGTTTCGCCGGAAGGGCCTTTGATCCTTCGGAGTTGACAGGCGATCGGTGCTTCACCGCGCTCGCGGAACTTCGCTACGACCTGCCAGAATTGGCTCCGGATATTTCGCAGGCTCAACTCTACCAATTCGTTGATTTCGGCTCCGTTCACCGGATCGACCCAGCCGCAGGAGAGGACAGAAGCGCTGACGGATCGTCCGCGGGCATTGGCTTTCGGACAGGTTGGCAAAATCACCTCAACATGGATGTCAGCGCGGCCAAGCCGCTCCACGGCCGGAGCGACAAGGACTGGCGCTTTTTTCTTGCGGTAAACACCCGTTTCTAGGGGGATAGAATGCGTTTTTGGCGACTTTGCTTAGCAAGTACGGCCCTTGTACCACTGACCGGTCAACCGCTCTGGGCAAATCCCTTGGACGGCAACGTCGTGCAGGGACAAGCGACCATTCAGGGCGCGGGTACAAACGATTTAACCGTGACACAGCACACGGATCGCGCCGCAATCGAATGGAGAAGTTTCGATATTGAAAACGGTGAGCGCACCCGTTTCGTCCAACCGTCCGAGAGCAGTGTCATTCTCAATCGCATCACCGGCAGTCAAGCGGCCTCCCGTATTTATGGCACACTGGAATCCAACGGCACGGTCTACCTCATCAACCCCGATGGTGTGCTTTTTGGGCCATCCGCTACGGTAAATACGGGCAGCCTACTTGCGACGACCCACGACATTACCGATACTGATTTTATGGCCGGACGTGATCGCTTCTCATTAACGACCGATGCGCGGGCATCGGTGGTGAATGAAGGTTTGATTACTGTTCGTGACGGCGGATTCGCCGCCCTTGTTGCTCCCGGTGTGCGCAACGACGGTGTCATCACCGCCAATTATGGCTCCATCGGCATGTCGGCGGTTGGGAACCAGTTTTCTCTCGATTTACGCGGCGACGAACTCATCAACTTCGCCGTCAGCGACGAAATTGCCGAAGACGTCAAGGATGTGAAAACCGGGCAAACTCTGTCCAGCCTTGTCGAAAACAAGGGTAAGCTGAAAGCGGATGGCGGGCGCGTTGCTTTGACCGCAGCAACAGCCCGTAAGGTGGTTGATAGCGTGATCAACACCAGCGGCGTGATCGAGGCTAATACGGTCGCCTCCACGGGCGGCAAGATTATCCTCGGGGCCGCAACGGCTGGCACCAAGGCAGCCGGTTCTCCCAAGCAGGTGGTGCGCGTGTCCGGCAAGGTCAGTGCCGCTGGCAAAAAAGCGTCTGAAAAAGGCGGCACCGTTCAAATTACGGGTGAAGCTGCACTTCTGAGTAAGGCGACAATTGACGCGAGCGGTGGCGTAGGTGGCGGTAAGATACTGGTCGGCGGCGACTATAAAGGTGGTGAGCGTATCGCGGACGCTCCGATCGCCTACGAGGATTACCTTATCCCGACATCCGATTACGTCTATCTGGACAGCGCCACCACATTAAACGCATCGGCTATATCGAAAGGAAATGGCGGGAAGGTTATTCTTTGGGGTAATCAGGCGAACCTGTTCACAGGAAGCGTTATCAATACAGGCGGCGTCCATGGCGGCACTGGCGGGTTCGTGGAAGTGTCCAGCCCCAACAGCCTGTCGTTCGCTGGAAACGTTAATACGGGCGTGGGTGGGCAGCTTCTGCTTGACCCACACAATCTGATTATCGGGGCGTCCGACCTGGGATACACCGACAACAACTCGACCGTTGATCGCTGGCTAATGCCGCAATTCTACAATCCAAGTTCAACATCGTACATTTCCGCCGCAACCATCGAAAGCATCATGCGGACCAATGGTATGGTCACGTTGTTTATGAGTTCCGGCACGTCCGATAAACGCGGGCTGGTCTCCATCGACAGCGACATTATCGCTCCCGCCGGAAATACCAATCTCTGGATTATTCAGGGCACGGGATTTGAACTGAGCGTGCATTTGAATGCAGTGGTGGATTTCAGCGCATCCACCGGACAGTTCCGGATCGGCTCGACCGTTGCGCCTGCCCAGCGTATCACCGCCTCCGCCAACGGAAAGATTGTAGGGAATACAGGTTACATCTCGCTTGACGCACTACAGGTCGGCAGCATTTCCGACCCCATACGGGTCGAGGTCGTGCCAGATAGTGATGCTACGGCAGCCAATTACGTTTTCTGCGCAAATTACGGGGTCTGTTCCGATACAGGGACACGCATCACAGTAGCCAACCAGTATGCCGTGAATTCGCAGGAGTTCCGCGACCATGTATTTGTTGTAGTGAGTCTTCGGTTTGACCAGACCATTACGCCGCCGACAAGACCAACCGATCCAGAACCACCTGTTGTGGAACCACAGCCCCCGGTCTATCCTGAAAATCCTATTGCCGGACCCGAACGCCCCACCGGGCCTGAGATGCCGACAACACAGCCAGAAACTCCTACCCAACCTCCGTCAGAAAATCCGTCCGCCTCAGATAACAGTGATTACACTCTTTCGCTGTTAGAAAAACTGCGAGATGCCACAAGTTCTCTAGCAAATTATCTGGCGTCGTATTTCGATGATGTCGCAAATAAAGGTGATTCCAACTATGGAAAAGCGGTCCAAGTCGTAGATAAAGCGGGAGCAATTGGATCCATCGGTGCAACCGTCCACAATTTCAATAGAGACGCGCAAGAAGATCGAAGCAGAATCACAGCTGAACGCGCTGAGCGTGATGCTGCACGGATAATATCTAGTTCATCGAATATGTCCACAAACCCAATAGCCCAAGCGGTTCTTACTGATGAGTATGTGTCCGGAAACTATGGGAAGCTCAAAGGTCAGGAAATCCGCAACGATAATACGATATATGCAAATTTGAATATGTATGGTTCCGATTTTGTGGCCGAAATGCATCGTCAGGGGAGATATTGATATGTTCTGCATGCATAAATTATGCATATTGGTTTGTGCATGTTCTTTAATTGCATTGCCGCTGGAAGCAGCAGATTCAGCAACGGACGACGTTTACACGGCTTGCTATGCAAAAGTTTATATTAACGGAATTAGAGACGCGAGTGGGCGATCATCCGCGAATAGCTCAGTAGATAATAATATTGCGAAAATGGGCGGAGCGTTTGGTATTGGTGCGGTCGCTGTTCGAACTTGCAACACAGTTATAGAAGACAAAGGGTTTAACAATCCCATTGAAAGAGAGCGCGCGCTTTTGCGGTTTGCAAAATTTTTAGAGAGCCAGAATGTTTGGATGAAAAAACAGTGCCTTAACGACAGAATTTGCCGAGAAAATTACGAAAAGTAAGAATCTTTTTAAATAAAAACAGACGCTAGTGAACCATATTGGGTCATCGCTGTACCTCTGCAAAATCAGGTTTTGCGGCAAAAAGCTTCCACTACCACGAAATCACCAACTCTGGATGCTCCGTCGCAATCGACGGCCTAAACGCGTCCTGTTCAAGGAATCGCGGTCGCCACGTATAGGTGAACTTCTCCCCCTCCAGCCACTCCTGCAATATACGCGCAGCCTCCGTTTCCGACAAGTCGAACGGCAACTCCTGCACCACGCGATACTGCCGATGCCCCTCAAACGCCACGGCATCAATAGCCGTGGCGATGGTGGCGGGATTGAACAGCGTCTTGGCGTAGTGGGCGCGGCGGTTCATGGCCATAAGGCGATTGCCGTCTGACCTTTTCACTGGAACGCGCTCCCCAGATAGATGTCGGTGATCTTGAGGCGGCCATGACCGAGTTCGGCGGAAATCTGTCGCCGTGCAGCGCGATCGGCCTCGCGTTCTTGTTGCGTCATGGTGGCCCAGTCCTTGCCGCAGTTGAGCGGGCAGGCTTGCCCAGTCAGAACCTTGTAGCGGTTCTGGGCATAGGCGTGCCGGAACCCGTGCGTATTGCGCAGGTTGACCTTGAGTGTCTGGTACTCGAACCGCTTGAGATGTTCGACATAGCTGAGTTCGGCAGGGATCAGGGAACCGCGACCGGGCACCAGTTTCATGACGTGCTGGAGGACGTGGCGTTGTTCCAGCGTCGTGATCGGCACCGTGCGCGCCCTACCGCCTTTGGTCCAGCTTGCTTGTAGCGTAATGTGGTCACCGCGTATCGCAGCCTGCGGCTGAAATTTCATCGCCTCCTCGCGGCGTAGGCCGAAGGCCGCTTGCAGCAGCAGAGAAGCTTGGATGTACGGGCATTCGATCGCCTTGAACTTGGCGGGATCGAGGGTTTGCGCGCGGTTACGAGTCACCTCGCCGCGTTCGGCCACGCCATAGTAGGCATTGTCGCGGTTGACCACGTTGGGCTTGTTGACCTTTTCGGCCCACCAGCGCAGCCAGGTCAGTCGGTTGCGGATGCTGGCGTCGGTGGTATCGGCATCGAGCCATTTTTCCACCAGCGCGTCGATATGTTTGGGTTTGAGCGAGCCTGCGGACGGCAGTTTATAGCCAAGATCGCTCAGATCGTTGGCCATTGCGGTGAGGCCGCGCTTGCGGTTGGTCTGCGTGCCGAACGAGCCATCTTTGTTACGTTGCGTTAGGCGTACGAGGTCCATAGTCAGGTTGTCCATCATGTTCTCTTCCGTTGAGCGGTGAGTGTTGATGGCTGATGGCCTGTCCTTGGATCAGGTCACCCCGCGAAGGTCATTCGCGGCGAGCGCCGGAATGCGTCAGTCAGTGGTCCTTTCGTGGTAAAAGCCGCCCGAGCCAGCCGAGAGGCTGGCCTGTGTGGTGTGCCCTGTTGGGCACCGGCACCCGTTCGTATGAGGAACAGGTGTCGGGAACGGATGCCGCTGCGGCGGCGCGCGAATATATGAAGCAGGCATGGTAGCCCTCCTTTGGCTGGGAAAACGGTCGGTGAGATGGATCAGCGTTAGGCATGATCTGGCGAGATAATGAACGCCGCCGGTTCGTAATTTCCAGCGTCCTGCGCTGAAAATGACCAGCGAGGCGGAGCGTTGGCACGCGCGTCATTGCGATGTCATGTGGCATCCTTTGCGTGCAAGCGGCTGCGGCTCTGGGTTTGGCAGCGGTCCGTCACTCCCTAATGAATAAGGGAGTGACGGACCGCCGTCGCCCGCACGGTCGGATGTGCGACATCCGACCTATCCCGCGTTCTCGCTCCGCGTGTCGTGATCATGCCGCAAGAAGGGTCAGCAGGACGATGGCACCCTGCCCTGTCTCCGCCAACCCGCAAGTCGTGTGCCGCCGCGAGCGGTCTCCCGAGCACAGACTGGCGGAACGCCGGATACGACAGGGCGGGCGGGGGCCATCTGCCGACCCTTCTCACGGCACGTCCCGCCCCTGCTCCGCTCACGCGGGAGCGCGGGCGACGGAGGCCCGATGCGGAGCCTTCGGCGTCATCTCGTCGGTGAAGTGGTTTCGATGTGGCGTGTGCGTGGGTGTCCGTCGTCACCGTCACGCCCGCGACCGGCAGAGGTCGTGGTTAGTCCCTGCGGACCGCGCCGCAAGGCATCCAGCCGTATCCCAAAGGGAGCCTCGGCCGGAGCCTCCTTGCGCCCCGTCCCTCTCCCGTGACTTGGGGCACCCCGACCGGTCGCGAAGGGCGTGACCGGAGTAACCAACGGGAGATCCCGACATGAACACACCCACCATTCCTACCCATCACGTCTTCGTGGTGGACGACGAAGGCACCAACGCCTTCTGGACCAAGATCGGAGCCGCGTGGCAGCATGCCGACGGCAAAGGGTTCAACATGACCCTCAACGCGATCCCGCTCGACGGCCGCGTCGTCGTCCGCAGCGTCAAGGCCGCTGAAGAACGTACCGGCAAGGGGCGCAAGTAATGCGCCCCGCCTACTCCGCCCGTAATGGCCATCTCGTCTTCGAGATGGCCGTTCCCGAAAATGCGGTCATCCATGGTGATTGCATTCCCGTCATGGCCGGACTGCCCGCCGAAAGCGTGGACTTCGTGTTGACCGATCCACCATACCTCTGCAACTACCGTGACCGGCAGGGCCGCACCATTGCCAACGATATCCATGGTGATTGGCTGGAGCCCGCTTTCCGCGAAATCTACCGCCTGATGAAGCCTGATACGCTGTGCATCAGCTTCTACGGCTGGACCGCGACCGAAACATTCCTGGCGGCGTGGGCCGCCGCCGGATTCCGGCGCGTCGGGCACATCGTGTTCTGCAAGGACTATGCATCCCGCAAGGGCTTGTTCGAAGCCCGTCACGAATGCGCCTACGTGCTGGCCAAAGGCCGCCCGCAACTCCCGGCTACGCCGCTGTCGGACGTCTCCGGTTGGGTCTATACCGGCAACAAGCTGCATCCAACCCAAAAACCGGTCGAGGTGCTGGAGCCGTTGATCCGCACGTACTGCCCGCAGGGCGGGCTGGTGCTGGACCCGTTCTGCGGGTCCGGCTCAACGCTGGTCGCTGCCCAAGCCTGCGCACGACGCTATCTCGGCATTGAACTTGATCGGAATCATGTAAAGGCCGCGCGCATGCGTCTATTTAATTGACGACATAGTTTTTTTTGCACGTCGAACCTGCCAAGGTCCGGTGTCCCCATACACTCAAAATAGACGCAGAGACCGGCACACAACAAGAAATAGAGTCTTTCGTTTTACGGCTGATCGCCAAAGGGATACGTCATGCTCTATATCGCTGAAATTGCTTCATCTTCAAAAGACTACGATGGTTTGTTTGGCCTTGTCGGGATCGCATTAGTCATGCTTACCGCAGTCGGGGCCAGCTTTTTTGCATGGTTCCAGCTTCAAAGGGCGGGGCGTCAACGCATTGCAGAGGCACGGCTGGGATGGCCGATAAGTACCGCCCGCTTGCGGTAAAACTGGACCGTATATTGGTTGAACTTACTCGCCTGATGCATCCCGGAAAACTGCCTCGCTCCATCCGGCGACGTCGCCTTCAGGCCGAAGCGCGGACGGTCGCCGTTGAAATGCTCCTCATGGTCAACCCTGATGGTGATACGGCGAGCTCTTTCGCTGAATATGATATGGAAGCGGACTTGAGCTCACGTCTCGCGCGGGTTGGCGTTGCAGTCGATATGGGCTATGTCCGCCAGCAACGAAAAGTTTTGAAGCATAACTGGAATGCCGCGAAACAGGAATTCTCGCGTAAAACCTATCTTTGAAATTCACAACCATCACAGTACACGCTGGATTTCCTCAGCGAGAGGCTGGAGATTGCCGCTGAAACTGCCAATCATGGCGTTCAGAAAATGTTCTGGTCGCAAAAGATCCTCATTCAAGTTGAATCCCGCATGGCGCGTGAGGAGTGTCAAAAATACAAGCTGAATACGCCCATTACCTTCCCTGAAGGTATGAATCGCGTTCAATTCAGCAAGGAACCATGCCGCTTCCTTTGCAAATTCCGCAGCATCATTCGCTTCAGCCAGAGAGTTTCGGTCCGCAAGTTTAGCAAATAGCTTGGTCGCCTCCGGCACGATGTATTCGGGATAACAGAACCAGTTCTCGCCCTTGCCCGTACGGATGGCCCTGGGCTCGCCGGCCCATTCATAAACATCCTGAAAGAAATGACGGTGAAGCGAACAATAGTGTGCGAAATCGAGGTTTCCGCCGGGAAGCTCTTCTTCCGCGCGGGAATCGAACATCAGTTGCTCGAATTCATCAAGTTCAGCTTGGTCTTCGATATCCGCTTTGTTACGCAACACGTGGGTGCCGGGATAGCACAGTGGATCATCAACGGCATTATATCGCATCGCCGTCAGGCCTTTTTAAAGGCTTTCGCGATTTCCTTGCGGTACGCATCACCCTTCAACCCGCTGGAGACCGCGCGTTGAGATAACGCGCTCGCAGCAAGGCTCTTTTTCATGCCTTCGACTTCGGCAAACTTCGTCGCCTTTTTGACGCCAATAGGCTGCGTCAACATCTGCCCTGAGGACCCGCTGCGGATTATCTTTATATCTTTTGCCATACGTTACCTTATCACTGCTGACGGACCTCACCTACACCCTTATAGCACGTCGCCCAAACGTTCGTCACGAGCGCAATCAGGATGCGACCAAAGTATAACAAATAACCCGTGTATTTTCATAAAATCCAATTGAAAGTAGAAATCGCGATTTCTAAATTAGCGGCACCCAATCACGGGTAGCACGAGGAGGTGCGAATGGCGAGTAAGCATTGGTCGGGGCAAATTTGCCCTGAAACGGGTAACTACGGTCAGTATCGCGATACGGACAACAGCTATGCCGGAGCATCCTATGACAAGAGGGTGGACAAGGGTGAGCGTTTTCCACCTTCGCTAAACAATCATCACTTCGAGAAAAAGTAAGTCTAGAAAAGGCCGCAGGCTACTGCGGCCTTTTCCACCCTATGGAGCATTTCAACAGGGTTATGGCGAGAATACGAGCAACGTATTTGCACTATTTTCGAGATTTGTTGCCCATAAACTCTCGCAGCCTTATAATGCGAATATAAAATTGGAGAATATTTTGGCAGATAGAAAGGTTATTTTCGTAGCGTTCGCCATAGAGGATGAGCGATGCCGCGACTTCTTGAAAGGGCAATCTCTTTCTACAAGATCACCGTTTGAATACATAGATATGTCGGTGAAAGAGGCTTATGAAAGCGATTGGAAGGAGAAGGTCAGGACACGCATCCGTCGTTCTCACGGCCTGATTGTGCTAGTGAGTAAAAACTCCCTTCAGTCGTCCGGACAAAAATGGGAAATCCAGTGCGCCAAAGAAGAAGAAAAACCCATTCTGGCTATATGGGCGTACAGCGATGACCGAACTGCGCTGACCACGGTCAATACAGTGACATGGACGTGGGACAACATCAAAAATTTCATCGACAGGCTGTGAGGTTTTTATGCGTAAGGCACTTGTTGTTGGAATTGATGCTTACGATCACATTTCTGGATTGCACGGATGCGTTAACGATGCCCATGCCATCAAGGCTATGCTTGACCGAAACGCCGATGGGTCGGTGAATTTCGGCGTCAAACTGTTGACCAGCGCCAGTGACCAGGTCAACCGTTCGACGCTTCGGGACGCCTTCCGAGAGCTTTTTGAGGGGGATGATCAAGTCGCCCTTCTCTACTTCGCTGGCCACGGCTACATCGAGTCAACCGGTGGCTATTTATGCGCTACTGACACGAAGACCGGCGACGACGGTATCGCACTGTCGGATATTATGACGTTCGCCAATAAATCCAAAGTCCGAAACAAGATCATCATCTTGGACAGTTGCCACGGCGGGGGTATCGCTCAGGATCCTGGGCAGACAGCCCTATCCGAACTGTCCGACGGAATGACCATCCTAACTGCGTCAACCGCGGACCAGTATGCTTCGGAAGAGAACGGCTCAGGCGTTTTCACGAGCCTCCTGGTTGATGCCTTGGGCGGTGCGGCGGCTAATCTGGTCGGGGAAGTCACTCCCGGCGGCGTGTATGCGCATGTGGACCAATCGCTGGGTCCTTGGGCGCAACGACCTGTTTTCAAAACCAACGTGAAAACGTTTGTCTCGCTGCGATCGGTGAAACCTCCGCTGGAATTGAGTGATTTGCGCCAGATCAGCGAGTTCTTTCCGACAGCAGGATATGAATTCCCCCTTAGCCCCGACTATGAACCTGAAAGCGAGACACCAGACTCCGAGAAAACTGCTGTCTTCGCAATCCTGCAAAAGTTTAACCGCGTCAATCTCCTCGTTCCGGTTGGAGCACCGCACATGTATCACGCTGCAATGGAAAGTCGCTCCGTACGATTGACCGCGCTTGGTGAACACTATCGTCAACTCGTACATCGGGGCCTCATTTGATTAAAGTTTTTCTATCCCACCAGTCGGCCGACTCCTCTTTGGCCCTCCAGATATCTCAACGCCTGAAAATCCACCACGGCATCGATAGCTATCTGGATATTATCGACCCCAGCGTTCGTAGAGGCGAAGATTTAGCAAAGCACATTCAAACCGAGTTGGGGAAATGTACCCAGCTACTTGCGGTCGTTTCGGAGCGAACTCAATTGTCGTGGTGGGTGCCGTGGGAAATCGGCGTGGCAACCGAGAAAGACTATCCCCTTGCTACATATTCCGGTGGAAACACCTCGCCACCGGAATATCTCAAAAAATGGCCTTACTTGCGCAGCCTCACTGACGTCGATCACTACGCTCATGCATCAAAGACCGGTGTACGCTCTTTTGGGGAAAAGCGCGCGACGCTCAACGAAAGCACGGCACGGATGGCATCCAACCAAGACTTTTACTCAACCCTTCGCAAGAGCCTGGGCCAGTAAATGAAGATCGGAGTCAGCGGCCACCAGAAACGCGCCGGCATCGACTGGGGTTGGGTCCGAACCTCCATTCGACACATTCTCATCGAAAAGAACGCGTCAACCGCGTTCTCATCGTTAGCGGTTGGCTCCGATCAAGTTTTCGCAACAGAAGCAATTGCGCTCGATGTTCCGTTAGTGGCTGTTCTTCCCTTTTCCGACTACGAGCGGTGCTTTTCAGCATCCGACTTGCAAGACTACAGGGAACTGCTCGCAAAGGCTTCCCATCGCACTCACATTAATAAACAAGGCGATGATGAGACCCTATTCTTTGAGGCCGGAAAGAAGATTTGCGAGCTCAGTGAATTGATGGTTTTTATTTGGGATGGAAAACCTTCTGTCGGGAAAGGGGGGACTGCCGACATTGTCGATGTGGCTGACAATCTCGATAAAGATATTATATGGTTGAATCCTATCCTTCGCGAACGCCGTGACAGCTTTCCCTCTTAAGGTCACCACAAAATTCTCTATACTGATCGTTGCTGATACGATCATGCGGAAAGCCGCTGTCTTGCAGATCGCCAAGGCTTGATCCATACCCGTACAAATTTGACTTGCACAGAAAGGAACGGGACTGATGTCAACGACCGATAGAAACCGTCCCAATCCTATTGATATCCATGTCGGGAGTCGCATCAGGTTACGCCGGACCCTCATCGGGATGAGCCAGGAGCGACTCGGTAAGAATCTCGGCATCACCTTCCAGCAAATCCAAAAATACGAACGTGGCACCAATCGTGTTGGTGCCAGTCGTCTCCAGAACATTGCCGCTATTTTGGATGTGCACGTTTCGTTTTTCTTTGAAGGTGCGCCAGACAACGATACCAGCCGCACTTCATCACCCAACGACTTTCAAACCTTTTTGTCGTCTCCTGAAGGATTTCAGCTTAACCGTGAATTCGTAAAAATTGCCGATCCGAAAGTACGCCAGCGCATCATCCAAATGGTGAAGGCCGCAGCTACCGATGGTGATGAGCGCCAACATGACTCCTAAACAGCCCGGTGTATGGTGCTCTCACTCACACCAAAAGCTCGCGCAATACGTCCAAACGTCTCGCCATTAGCCCGCCGCTCTGCAATAATTTTGCGCTCCAGTGGCCCCAGCTTGCACGGCCTGCCGAACTTCACGCCGCGTTGCCGTGCCGCCTCCCTGCCCTGCGTGGTATTTTCCAGTATCCGCCGCCGCTGCCAGCGGGCGGCCCATCCTACCAAAAACGCGATTAAATCCGCCATTTCAGACGTGGTGTCGATAAATGGCTCATCCAGCAGCCGCAGCCCCGCGCCCGCGTCCTTCACCGTTTTGAGGATGGTGACGAGATCAAGCGGATCACGCGCCACCCTGTCGGTTGCGGTCGCCAGCATCACGTCACCCGGCTGAAGGCTGGCGAGCAACCGCGCCAGTTCCGGCCTGTTGTCCCGGTTCTTTCCGCTCCGCTTTTCATGGAAAATCTCGGTGCACCCCGCCTTCGTCAGTCGGTCGATCTGGTAAGCAAGGTCTTGGGCTTCAGTGCTGACACGAGCGTAGCCAATAAAACGCAAGGGCGGATGAATCTGGGTCATAGTGAGGTCTCCGGATTAAATCCCTTGAAGACCATGGACATTCAAAAGGTTGCTTAAGGGATGCTTGATATTTACTACCCGTCAAAAGTCACGACTTTTGCAAGTAGGCGTTATTCACAATTTGTGGCGCAATTTAAACTTAATCAATACTGAATATATTTCGATTTTCGTTGTCACTCCACGCAGTTAATACTGGGGCATTTAAGGGGCGAGCCTCCGTCTAAAATCGTGATTTTTGATACACAGATTCGGTAGTGCCCAATCTGGTAGGGCATAGGGGATCCTCGTATGAAACCAGTTTTTCCAGTGCTTGCTCCCGCCATCATTGGCGGCAACCTCCTGCGCGTTATCACCAGCTCCGCCCCCTACACGCATGAGGTCTACCCATCCTCATCACGCGCGGCTTGGGGCTGATCGTCGGGTGCCTTGTGGTACTCGCCATCACCGTTCTTCGCAAATCCCGCAAATCTGTCTGACCCACCCTCTCTTGGAGACTGCTATGCCGATTCTGTTTCGCCGCCCTGCTGTGGCGGCCGCCGCAATGGCGATCGTTTCCCTGACCTCTGCCACCGCCGCTGAATTGCCCGAAGGCTTTGACGCCTTCATGGATGATCTGGATTTTGCGGCGGCAAATTGCACCCTGCGTACCACGCCAGGCATGTATCGCTTCCAATTCAATGAGGAAGCGTTGTGGAACGTCACTCGCCGCCTTCACCAGTTGAGAACGCAGGCCAACGGCGGCTTTCCTCCGCTGATACGGATACCCAATCCGGTTGAAAAGGGAAGCATTTCGGAACGCTGCAACTCCGTGCGGGACACCCTCGGACGCTACGCCGAGAACGTTTTGGGTGTGCCGGGACTTATCCGCTGACCTTGCCCCCCCGTTACCTCTCCAACATTTAAAGAAGATCTTCGATGAGAACCAACCTCTACACCATTGGGCTTGCCCTTATGGCGAGCGCCACCCTTGCCCACGCTGCCGATGAACGACCGATGCGGGCGGATGTGGAATCCGCTGCGGGCCTACGCAACATCTACTCGCTGGATTGCTCGCAAACGCGGGACGGCAAGCCGGGCTACCTGTGCTGGTATCGTGACGACAACACCAACGCGCTCGGCGCGTTCGTGCGTGTTGAAAAGGGTTGGTTCGGCTGGAAGAAGATCGGCACGGACTAATCGACCGTTTCAAACCACGTTTTTTGAGGGGACCTCGTAATGAAGTTTTATTTTGCAATGGCGCTGGCCACGCTCGCACTGACTGGCTGCTCCGAGAAGGGCAGTGAACTCGCCGGATCATGGAAAGCCAAGCCCCCTGCCACCAACACGGAAATAAGCGTGACTTTCGAATCCGGGGGCAAGCTGACGTTCACAGGAGCGAACCGTCCGCCTTTGGTGGGAAAGTGGCGGATTATGCCTGATGCGCCGCCAGAAGGGTTTAAAGGCATTGTGGAATTTGGACCGGCTGACGGGGATACCCAGCATGGAACAGCGTGGAGTTGCGGCTACAAGGTTTCCGGCGACGTGCTGACCTTTAAGGATTGCGATTTCGCAGACGTCAGCTTCAAGAAAGTGTGACGCACGGCCCCTCTATATCTAGGGGAATTATGGGAGATCCCCTCGCGCTGTTCGGGTTCATCGGCATGGTCGTGACCCTATAAGGCAGTACACCGCACGCGGGTAAATCTCTCTGAACTGCAAGCCGCTGTCGAGCTGCACAAGTCCGGCGACCTGTCGGCCGCGAAACTGGCAGAGGTCAAAACCAAGGACATACATCACGCGTCCCCTGAAACACGATGCGTGATGGAGAGTGCCGGGGCGAAATTACGCGCTCCGGCGCTCTCGTTTTTAGCGTTTCGCAAAGCAGCGGTGATATTTGAGCACGCAGACGCTGGCACAGTATTGACGCTCAAGCTGTAAGGGTGTTTCTAGCGGCATAACTTTATTGCGGGGGCAATATGACACTTTTAGACGATCATGACGGTGCAGTTGCGCCGATCGTTCACGCATATCTCGTGCAACGATTTCCAGCGGCAGGTCCGATCACCGACGAAACGCCTCTGCTTGAAGGCGGCATCATCGACTCGCTTGGCTTCCTTGAACTGATGACCTTCCTGAGCGAGCGGTTCGACATCGCGCTGGATGATACGCACTTCGAACCGGACAACATTAGCACCCCGGCGGCGCTGGTGCGTTTTGTCGAAGCCCATGCTGCTGATGTGAGGTAACGGACACCCGGTGTGCCGCCACACGACCGGATGTCCGGATCGCCCGACCATGCAGGAAACGGGTGATCTAAGCCCCTTTTAACAAGCATGACCGCCGCCCACAATGAGTGGTGTGATTGTCGGGGGCCTCGACTACATTCAGGTTGCTTAATGCACCGTGCTGACTTCACATTCCACGTAGCGTCCGAGAGAACGCAAATAGGTTGCGATCTCCCGTCGCAAATGGTCACGCTCACCGTAGGCCGTGCAGATTTCGTGAACCTCAGCCGACACGCGGTCGATATCTTCAGGCGGAAGGTCAATTTCCGCGAACACATAAAGCTCGTGTCCCACGGCACATATCGGGCACCCTGTTGCAATAACGGCATCCACGAATTCCGCCACCTGATCTTCGGTCATGGCTGTTTCCTTCTTCCAACAAGCAGAAGAATATAAATTTGACACAGACAGGTAACCGTCAAATTTGACAGTGTCAGTACGCCACCTCAACCGCATCTTTTTATCGGTATCGAGAGAACCGCGACTATCTCAAACGGCGCTAATGGTAAGAGTCTGGTTGTCTGCGTCCAAGAACGCCTCTGTCCCCACAGGTATGGCAACCGGATTTCGACCATGCCCGATCGGCAAGCCGCCCAGTATCGGTACACCTAGAGGAGCTAATCGATCTCGTAGTACATCAACAACAGTCACCCCTTTTGACGGCGTGAAACCTGTAAATTGGCCGACAGCAATACCTTTAATGCCGTTCAGGCACCCTGACTTAACGAGACGCGTGAGATTACGGTCTATATGGCCGAGGCCTTTTTCAACGTCCTCAATCAGCACAATCGCTCCATCCAAGGAGGGTAGCGTCCAGCCAGCAGCGGTCGCAATCATGTCGAGGTTGCCGCCAAGCAAGGTTCCTCTGCATTGTTCGGTTGTCGTCAAGGCGGATGTCAGCTCACTCTCGTTCGAATGAAGCACAACCGGCTCGCTGCCGAAAAGTACGTTTTGAAAAGACTGGGAGGATGCCGGATTGGCTGGATCGGGGAGCCAGGCCGCGCCATGCACCCCCGGAATTGCGCATTGTTGCCATATGGCGAGATGGAGAATCGTAATCTCGCTAAATCCAATCAGGAGCTTCGGATCGTCTCGCAGACTGGCGAAATCCAGTTGATCAGCAATCCGATATGCGCCCTTTCCACCCCGCGTTGCTATGATGGCGCGAATTTCAGGATTACGAATAGCCTCGTTGATATCGGCAAGACGATCTTCATCCCGCCCCGCCAGATAACCGTATTTGTCGAGGGCATTGCGACCCACGACGACCTGCAATCCCAAGCTCTCAAGGAAGCCTTTGCACGCTTCCACACTGGTTTTCTCCGGCGTGCTTGCAGGCGATACGAGGCAAACCGTGTCGCCCGCCTTGAGCTTTTGCAACGTCTGTTTTACGCGTGCGGTATCATCCATGGCGAGTCAATCGAGCTTGGTGGACAGGCATATCGTAAATCAAAAGACCCAGTTGTTCGAGCGGAAGCTGTGCAACGACTTGCCCGGCCGGATTAAGAACAGCCGTTGGTCCCCAGCCAACGCAATCATCTCGTTCCCCTGTTACGTCAGAAGACATGAGCCAGAGGCCGCTTTCCCTGCATCGTTCCCCTCTGGCAGAGTTATGGACATCTTTGTACTCCATGGCTCTTGATCTCGGCAGCATATTGTTGGCAGGGCACACAATGAGCGAACCGCCAAGGTCCGCAATTTTTTGGGCTGCGGTAGGGTAGCGGGTGTCACAACAGATGTTCACACCAAATCGGAAACAGTTGACTGACACAACGGTCGCCTCCGTTCCCGCTTCAAAGAAGCTCTCTTTTCGGAGAAGGTGTGCTTTGCGGTATCGGCCAATGACCGACCTGTTTTGAACAACGATTGCGGAGTTATACAGTGCCCCGGCGTGACGCTCGATCATGCCCATGACGATAATCGTGTCTGATTGAGGAAATTGATTCAAAACGGCTGCGAAATCTGCGGATGACAGATCGAGCGCCACAGTACGTGCCATCTCTTCATCCAATAAATATCCTTGCAAATAGCATTCGGGGAAGCACAGGAGCTGTACGCCGGCTTGCACAGCTTGGGCCAAAACGTCCGCAGCATAAGACATGGCAGCTTCGATATTACCCAGGAATTCCGGGGACTGTACTGCGGCAATACGGACGGTTCTTTCCATCCGCGAAAGGTCGTGTCTCGCCACGTTTTTGTCAATTGAAAGCAGGTGCATTGCACAACTCCCGCCGTTTATGGACAGCAAGGGTAAATCCTGCGGCTTGGAGAAGATGGTGATCAACGTCGGTGGTAGTAAGAATCCCACGCCAGCCGGATATCCGCGAACGACCATTCACGGCGGCGGCCATAGGCAGGGCTGGGGCGAGTGTAGCAGCCGGCAAGGCCTGTTTGCCGCTGGAATGTCATGAACCATGCGGACGACTTCGGCTTGCCGCGTGGCGTCAGTTCGATCTGACGAATAATCCCGCTGTGCGCCCAGCAATTGTCGGGGTTCGGGATCGATGACGGATCGTGGAGGAAGGTTCGCAGTCGCTGCAAGGTGACATCGTCCGGCGACTGATGAATCTCCTTGCGCAGGTCCGCGACGGCGAGGGCTGCGCCCTGACGTGCGGCTTCTCTCAGCATATCGTCCAGTTGTGTGGCGGTCAGCACCAGCGCCTGCATCGGTTCCATGGGCACACTCCTTTCCTTTGCTCGCACAGTGGTGCCGATTGTCAGCGCAGTCGAGTACAGCGCGCGTGAAAATGACCCTAGATGCCGGCCAGTTCACCCAGCCGTTGGGTGACCGGCCGCAGCGGATCGACCAGCCCGAGATCGTAGATCATGGTGGTCTCAAGGTTGCCTTTATGATCGACGTAGTGGGACACCGCTTCGCGGGACACTCCCTGCCCTGTCAGCATCAGCGAGATCGCGATGCGCTTGAGATCGTAGAGCTGGAAATGGTCCGGCACACCCGGCAGCGTTTTGAACCGCGCCAGTCCCTTGCGGAAGTTGTCGCGGGGTTGCGACGGATCGGTATGGGAAGGAAACACGAGGCGGCTGTCGGGCCAGCGATCCCGCTGGGCTTGTACCATGGCCGCCACCTTGCTGTGGATCGGTACGGTACGGTAGGCGTACTCGTAGAGCGAACGCGACAGCTTGATGCCCTTGGTGTTGTGCTTGTTCCAGACCAGCGTCTCCAGATTAAAATGGCTGAACTCGGCGTGGGCAAGATCGCTGGGCCGCGCCATCGTCAGAAACAGAATGCCCATGTAGTTGCACAGTTCGGCCAATTGATCGTTGGCGGTCAACGTGTGAGCCTTCGCCAGCGCGGCGTTGCGTTTGGCGAAGCCGTCCAGATTCTCGATCTCCGGTACCGCCTCGAAAACCGGATAGAAGATATGCGCGGCAATCTGGCTGATTTGCTCCATGGAATAATCGCGACGACGACGGATGATCTTTTTCTTGCGGATCGGATCGCAAGGATTGCGCATATCCACCAACTGCATGCGGATCGCCCAGTTGAATAAGGCTAGAACGCAAGCAAGCCCACCATTATAGCTGTGTGCAGTCAGGAATTGACGCTGATACCGTTCAATATCCAAAGGCCGGATGGAGGAAAGAGGACGATCACTGAACATCTTTCCGAAATCCGAATAAGGCGCGGTCTTATTACGACCACGGTGTGTCGGAGCCTTTGGTTTTTTCTGTAGCCATCGCGCTAAGAACCGAACGTAAGGATATTGGGACGCAGGCGATAGGCTCGCAACATGGCTTTCCCAATACCGGTCAATGGCCTCGCGAACAGTCATAAGGTGTATCCGACGCGGATCATTTTCATCTAGGTCAGGGTTTTCGCCTGCATCAACTTGGCGTTGACGATTACCGACAGCCAATCGTGCAGACTTGACGTTCAAAACGACGGTTGAACCGAGCGCTTTGCGATACCGCTTATGATTAAACACGTACGCGTGAACGAACGTCTTGTTTCCAAGGGCAGTTACCCGTAAACCTAAACCCGTCACGGATCCGTTATGGATGGAGCCATCCTCTGCAACGGGGTAATCCCAGTAAATTTCCTGATCTTTTCCGGGAGGGCACCGCGCTTCGAAAACAAAGGAATCGGTAAGATAAATTTTTGGCATTTCATGTAACTTCCATGTAGCGGGTTTATAGCAAATGTTACATGAGAAGTGAAGTAATGATGAAATAATAAATAAAAAAATGATTAAATTACATTAGCTTATGACAATTACGATATTACGGAATTATTGATAGACCACTTTGTAAACCGAAGGTCGGGAGTTCAATCCTCTCTGCCGGCACCATATTTTTCAATATATTATACCACGCTCTCGCTTCCCCACGTATTCCATGTAACTTTCATGTAACGGTAAGCTTTCCCTCCCGCGTCAAATATAATACCCAAAATATTTTGTAGGCATGAATATCTCGGATGCAAAGCTGAGTAAAAATTATGTAGACTGAGAGTTGTATGAGCGACCGTCTGACGTAACAAATCTTATGCAAGGGGCCTATGGAAAAGACTAAAGATCAGACCAAAAATTGTAAGCAATGCTGCTTACCCATTCCAGAAAAAGCGAAGATATGCACCCATTGCCAATCGCATCAAGATTGGCGCGGTTTCTTTTCAATCTCGAATACCGTGCTCGCTCTTCTGACCGCATTGGTGTCTGTCTTGGCCATCGCGATACCGAGCCTTTATAGTCTATTGCACACGCCAAAATCTGACATGGCCGATCCGATGATAACGCTTGATGGAACAACAGTGCGCGTTCTGATCAACAATCGTGGAGATGCTTCAGGAGTTTTTGTTCGGGCAGATGTGCGCAGCGATTATCTTGCAGGGGCAACGAAAGTCCGCCTTCGTGATGATCAGCAGGCTGTTATTACACCCGGCGCGAACCTTTTGATGTTTGATATCATTCCCCTGCTTACCCAAGATGAATCTTACCAAAATTCGGTCGACATGATTGAGTTGATCATTCAGAAAAAAGATGCGCCTAACACCGATATCGTCTTTCAGTTCGGTGATTCAGATGGTGCCTTGATGGTCACGCGACTCTCGCTGGATGCTGATAAACTGTTCGAATTGATGCGCGCTAACTCCGATCGATGCTCAGCGATAAAAGTGCCAGATTTCTACAACGGATGCATTGGCGCAGGTGCAGCGCCGGATAGCGCTGCTCTATTGGAGATGATGAACGGGAAACCGGACGAGAAGAATAATCAGAATAAACAAGTCCCGGATCAGCAAACCACGCCGCATCAGCCATAGTCCCAACATCAATACAATAAAATAGAGGTAGAAATATTGGAATATTTAGGCTTCGCTTCCGCCTTTCTTACCGTTGTGGCCGCACTTTTTGGCTTAATTCCCCCTATACTTTCAAAAGGCCAAAACGGAACAAAATCGGATGAATCCGTATCTAGTTTTGTCCGCGCACTAACGCCAATCTTTGTTATATGCGGCCTTTTAATAACCTATTTTATATTCATATACGGGATGACTGCGCTGCCGCGTTTTATGTCCAGCAGACCGTCAAAAGAGGTAGTGGAGATTAGAAACCTTCACGACGCTGATTGGAATCTAGTCCACAGCGCCGAACTTATTTCATACTCCTCCAGTCGCAATGCCGCACTCGTGCAAATTGTTGACCACGGCCTAAACCAAGCCAACTACCCCTTGGCGTTGTTGGCGGCATCCAAAATCACCTTCAGCGCTCAACGCGATACCGAACTCGCTAAAATTCAAAAGGCAATGATGAAGAGTGCGGAGCTGAATGCCCAAAAGGCCACCCCTTAGATGGACAACCATTGCAAGCATCCATAGATACCGACTTTCGGCGGAAACTTGCAATCGAACTCGGCTAGAAGCCACATCTCTAATTTATCGCAAGCCAAGTAATTCGCCTCGCACTTCGAGCTGCTTCTCTTTTTGATGGGAGCCGAGGTGCTTCGCCCCTTCTCTCCCCCAAACAGGTCTTCCGCCCAGCTTCCTCCACTGCGTTCCGTGCAGCCGGTTCCCCGCGAATCCCTGTTGTCCCCTTCCAGCCCCACCGCTCACGCGGCCCCGGGAAGCAGGACGGGGTCCTATTTCCCTGTCCATTTCAATCAAGACAAGGGACAAAACCATGACAACCACCAAGACCATTCGTATCCGTGAACTGAATGACGTATTCCGAACCACGTGGCTCACAGGCACGGTGCTTTTTACCTCCGGCATCCAGAATCTGCCGAACATCACCCAATCCCGCATCGTGGAGGCCGTCCGAGGCTTCGACGCCTTCACGCCGGACAATGATCCCCACGGAGAGCATGATTTCGGCTCCGTGACGGTTGAGGGCTATAAGGTATTCTGGAAAATCGACTACTACGACATGACCCTGCAATACGGTTCGGAAGACCCGGCCAATCCCACTGTCACCAAGCGGGTACTTACCATTATGCTGGCCAGCGAATATTAGGCCACCACGCAACGCGCGTAAAGGAAGGCGTTAAATTGACGCCTTCCGCCATACCAACCTGTCCCATCCCGCCGTGGACACGGTGGGATGGGAGGGGACGAGAGGCACCCTGAACCCTGCCCCTCGCGCTCCCTCCCCACCCCTGCACGCGGCGCTGGAGCGCCCACCGTTCGAATAGAAGCCTCTAGATTCCTGTCAGCACCACGGCTTTCGTCGTCCCGTCCACGTCCGCGCCAGCCCTTCCGACACAAGAATGTCTCCAAGCGACCGGCCATCCCGGATGAGTACCCTGAGCTTACGCCCGTACTTGTCTTCGTCACGCCCCGGCCACAACTGCATTTCGAAGGGACCGGCATTGACCAGTTCCATAAGCCGTCTCGTCGCCCGATCCCCCAGCGCCTTTTCGGACGCGCAACGCGGTGTGCCGATTTCCGGCGCGTCAATATCGACGATGCGGATTTTGACGCCATTGCTCCAGAACGTGTCGCCATCCACGACACAGTCAACGCGGACTTTTCCCGCGCAATATGTGTAGGTGACGGTCGGTGTCGTCCGCGACAAGGAGGTGTGCTCGGCCTTTAACTGGTCTCCCCGAAAAACAGACGCGCCACGCTCTTTCGGCGCGGAAGCAAGATCGACATCCTTTATAAAATAAGACGCACTTGCGCCGACGATAAAGCTCACCAGCATGCCGAGCACAACCAATCTGGCAAACGAGCCCGTTGAAGCCGGCTGCGTCTTACGTCGAGATTCCAACCGAACTACCTTGGACATGAAAGCTCTCCCCCCGTGCCATACCGCATACAGGCTTGCCATGTAGGTTCAGCTAACCGAACCGCTGCAATTTTAGGGAATGCAGATTGTGTAGTTCACGCACTACGCGGCCTACCCTTCATACGGAACGCACGGGCGGTTGCAGTCGGTCCCGCCTGTCCTTCGGACCATGCCGTTAAGGCTCCTGCGGCTGGACCAACATCCGCCTTAGCGTGACGAGAATGCCCGAAATCCCGCGCAATCGGGGCGCTTCTCTAATCGGCGGGTCCGGTCAAGCTCTTTCGCGCTTTGCATGGCGAAACGAGTTCCAGCAAAGTCCTGTGTCGGCCTATTGTAGTCATCGGACCAAGTGAGAAGTGTCCGCAAAACGGATCATTGCCCTGCTGCGGAAGAAGTCGTCTTGCCGGAGGTGGGTGATGCTTCCGCTGGGTGCGGCATAGGAGATAAATCCACAAGCATCTATGGGCACCTTCATCCAGGCCGCGATCACCAAACTCAACGTGAAGCCGTGAGTGACGACAACTTGAGTTTCGCATTCTCGACCGAGTATTGCGTCGATATAGGGATAAACCCGTATCGCCACATCACGACGTGACTCCGCTCCTTCGATATTACCTCGATGATCGAGTCTATTGGTATCGGGTGCGGGTATGTAACGCGCGTCAAGCCATTCCTGCGACTTGCCTTCAGCCACACCGTAACTGATCTCGCGCAGCGACTTTGTCTGTATCACAGGTAGCCCAAAGCGCTTTCCAATGTATTTCGCTGTCTGGGAGGCCCGTTTTAGATCAGATGAAAATATCTCGATCTCATTATGACCAATAGACGTGCAAAGAGTTTCGGCCACCGCGCGCGCATCCTCCTGCCCCTGTTCTGTAAGCCCGATGTCGTACCAGCCTCCAACCTTTCCCTCTGTGTGGTGGATAGACTGAGTATGCGTTACAACAAACAAATTCCTCATCTAAAGCCCTCAGAAACCATCGATTTCGCGTGTAGTCTAAATTGTCGGAGATAACAGCATTTCTCCTATTAGCGCTTTGCAGCCGAACGTGTCCGGCCGGCACTTGTGTCCTCTGTAGTCTCACCTGAGCCTTTCTGGCACCCCAAGTTAACCTTCTCTGAAATGGCCACGCATGGCCATGGCATGTGAGCGGCCGGGAGGGTGAGCGTAGCGCTCCCAACTCGGAGCGATCCGGCCCAGTCCGAGACATGCCAAGAAGTACCGTTTTCTAAGGCACAACGTGCCTTTTGTGGGGGCCGAGTGGCATTGCCCCTTCTCTCCCCCAAACAGGTTTTCCGCCCAGCTTCCTTCATTCCGCTGCGCTGCATTGCGTGCAGCCGGTTCCCCGCGAATCCCTGTTGTCCCCTTCCAACCCCACCGCTCACGCGGCCCCGGGAAGCAGGACGGGGTCCTATTTCCCTGTCCTATCAAAGAAACCAAGACAAAGGACAAAGACCATGAACATGACCGTTCAGCCGCAAGACACCACCACCATCCTCACCGTGCCGGAACCCACCGTCAGCATTCAGTATGAAGTTCAGGGCATCAGCCTCAACCGACTGGTGCCAAGTCCGGCCAATGTCCGGCGCGTCAATTCCACCGCAGGGGTATCGGAACTGGCCGACAGCATCGAAGCGCATGGGCTTATCCATAACCTGACCGTGCGCAAGGCCAAGAAGGGTAAATACGAGGTCGTGGCAGGTTCGCGCCGTCTTGCCGCGTTGCGCCTGCTGGCGAAGGAAGGCCGTTTGGCGGAAAATGCCGACATTCCTTGCAACGTCCGCGACGCCGAGAACGATACCGAGCTTTCGCTGGCTGAAAACGTACAGCGTGAGGCGATGCACATCGTTGATGAAATCCTCTCCTACCGTCAGCTTGCTGAAAACGGCATGGCACCGGAGACCATTGCGGCGCGGTTCGGTCAGTCTGTTATTACCGTACGCCAGCGGTTGAAGCTGGCAAACCTCTCCCCGAAAGTGTTGGACGTGATGCGCGAAGATGGGATGACCGTCGAGCAGGCGCGTGCGCTGGCCATCAGCGACAGCCACGAGGAACAGGAGCGGGCATGGTTCGATAGTCCCTCCTACAACCATGAGCCACGCACTCTCCGCGCGATGTTGACCAGCGAGCATGTGCGCAGCACTGACCGATTAGCCCGTTTCGTGGGGTTGGATGCCTACGAAGCCGCAGGCGGAACCATTCTGCGTGACCTGTTCAACACCGACAGCGGCACGTTCCTGACCGACCAGCCTTTGCTTATCCAACTAGCGATGAGCACCTTGGAACAGGCTGCGGTTCCACTCAAGGCTGAGGGATGGAAGTGGGTAGAAACCTCGCTTGATACTTCCAACCTGTATGGGACCGGTTACGGGCGGATTTATCCGCAGACCCGCAACTTGACGGAGGACGAGCAGGCCGAACTTTCCGCACTGGGAGAAAGCTTCGATGAGGTGCAGGCACAGATTGAAGCCTATGCCGAAGGCGACGCCGCCATTGAGGCCGATGAGTCACGGCTGGCCGATATCGAGCAGCGCATCACGGCCATTCAGAATGCCACCAAGGCTTATGATCCGGTGTACATGGCGCTTGCCGGATGCGTGGTCTACGTGGACCAGTATGGCGTGATGCAGCTTGGCCGAGGCTATGTGAAGCCCGAGGACAAGGCGGCATTGGACCAGCTTCACCGTGGGGAGCCGGACGAACGCGAGGACGCAGACCAAAACGATGAAGCCCCGTTAACGCCGGCACCGGAAGCGGGGTATTCTGCTGCACTGGTAGAGGAACTGACCGCCATCCGGACCGCTGCCATGCGGGTGGAACTCGCCAACCGGCCCGCGATTGCCCTTGCCGTATTGCTGTATCCGCTGGTGGGCCGCATTTTCCATACCGGCTACATGCACTTTGAAGCGGCGGTAGAGGTAAGCGGCCAGCGCCGAGAGCTTGCGCCCTCCATCAAGGAACCAGAAGAAGTCCGCGCCCTTGGGGCATGGCTGGCGATAAAGGAGGCATGGGGCGACACCCTCCCCGGCCAACCTGCCGACCTCTGGACATGGTTACTTGACCAGTCCACCGACAAGCTGCTGGAGCTTCTGGCCTTCGTGACCGCCGCCAACCTGAACGCGGTGAACGCCAAACATGATCACAGCAAACAGCGTCTGGCGAATGCGGACCAGATTGCCGAGGCGGTGGGTCTCGACATGAGCAATCACTGGACGGCGGATGCAACGTTCCTCAGCCGCTTGAGCAAGGCGGGAATTGCCGAAGTGCTGGACGAAGCCGGATGCGCCCCGCAGCTTGTTCGGGTGATTGAAAAGGCTCCGAAAGCCGAGGCGGTGGAGGAAGCCGAAAAGCAGCTTGCGGGCAAGGGATGGTTGCCCCCTGTACTGCGTGGTTGGACCCGCGCCGAGTAACCCACTACCGACAATCAACCAAGAAAGCCCGGGCCATGTGTGCGGGCTTTTGCATTGAATAGCGGCGGCGGGCAACGTCATCAGCACCGCGTATAAGTCCTCATTCTGATTATCCCAGCCCGCGAATACCGATCACGTTTACGTGAAGTAAGCCTCGCAGTACCGTGCTCCCTCGCACACTCACACGCACATTTTTACGCACACTCAAAACATAATTTAAAATAACAAATTAAAAACAGTAAGTTACAATTATACTATACTGACTTTTAATCAGTAGGTCCAGGGTTCGAATCCCTGCGCTCTCACCAACGGAAACAAGCACTTATCGTTGAAATCAGCCTAAAGCCGGTAGAACTGTCCCCGCATATATCTCGCCATTGCTCAGGCAAGTGAGAGGTGGTGGCGACAGGCGTTATCCGACAGGCCGCGTCGGGCGTTGTCGGCATCAATCCCAAGGCCCCCACAGTCCCGCAATCGCAGAAACTGGACCCGTCCGCTCGTTTCTGGCGCAACCCGTCGAAATTATATCGCTATGCCCAGCGATCTGCCGGTATTCCTGAGATGATCGCGCGCCTCGGGATAATCGGCATCGGCAAGGTGCTCCAGCATGATGGGGATGCCGGTTCCGTCGAGCAGGCTGAGATAGGTCCGGTAATCCAGATTGCCGCGGCCGGGAATCACCTCGCTCAAATGCAGCGACAGCTTGTCGCCCAGAACGATGTCCTTGCCGTGAGAGCTGATGATATGGGGACCGACGAGTTCGAAACAGCGTTTGATGAGGCTGGCATTGTCGTAATAAAGGCGAGGCGAGACGATCAGATTGACCGGATCGAGATGGGCGGCGAAGGCCGGCCGGTCGATGGCTTTGATGAGCGCCAGCAGGATTTCCGGACTGTCCGGCAGCTCCCATTGCATCATTTCGAGGCAGAATTTAGCGCGTTTCGGTTTGACGTCATCGATGATCTCGCGGGCGCATTCGACGAACTCGTCGAAACCCTTTTGCGTGAGATTGTCGGGATGCGGCTCGTAATTGCCACCCGGCTGCATGGAGCCGATATAGGTGATCGCGCAGCGCGCCCCCACCTCGTCGGCGACGGCCAGCCGCTCCTTGACATAGGTTCTGTTGGCCTTGCGCACCTCCGGCTCCGGCGGCACCACGTTGCGCCAGGCCGCGACCTCGGCGATTTCGACATCGTTTGCCGCGAAAGCATCGCGGATCGCCGCGATGCGATCCCCGTCGCCAATGTCCACCGCCGGGCAATAGGCCGCGCTATAGCCGAAATCGACATGCGCGCGTGCGATTTCCATGGGGTCTTCCGATGTGACCGGAACCCCGTATCCACCCAATCTGATCATTGTCCAACATACTCGTCGCTAGAGGGAAGTTTCTGTCCGAGACGTTCGATCAGCGAACCGTCGGGGATTTCCTTGAGCGGCAGATCGACCCTGCGATGGCCGATGGCCGAGAGATAGAGCGCCATCACCGCCTCGAAGCCGTGATAGCTGATCTCGCCGTCACAGGGATGAACGGCAATCGTGCCATCCAGCCAGTCGGCAAGGTCGCGAATATAGAGCGGCTGCTCGTAGGACGGATTGAAAAAACCGTCGCCGCTCAAGATTTCGCCCATGCTCGATTTCGTCACCGCCTGCCAGCCGTTACCGGTCGTGACGCGCGCATAACCATGGGTGCCGTGGATGGTGAGGGCGCTGTCGGTCCAGAATTTGATGTGGCCGACAGGATTGTCGCCCGGCACGAAATGCGGCGCATGCGCGCCGCATTCGATGACGCCGCGCACGCCGTTTTCAAACTCCATGCTGCCGATGACGTAATCGGCGGAAGGGTGCGTGTCGATGAGCTTGCCCGTGCCGATCGCCTGGCCGACCACCCATTTCACGCGCGAGCGATTGTTGAACCACAGCATATAATCCATGATGTGGGTGCCGAGCTGGCTGAGCCATGCCCGCGCGGTCGCGTGAATCTTGGTGATCTCGCCGATCTCGCCGGCGTCGATCAGTTCCTTCACCTTCTGCCAGGCAGCGCCATATTTCTGCTGATGGGAAACGATGAGCCGGATACCGGCCTCGCGGCAGCGGTCGAAGATTTCCCTCGCCTCCGGCAATTCCGTCGCGACGGGCTTTTCGAAGGCGATGACCTTGACCCCGTGCTTGATCCCGAGCTCGATGAGCGACAGGCGAATGGCGGGAAGCGTCGCGAAGCAGAATATATCCGGCTTCTCGGCGGCCAGCATCGTGTCCACGTCGGCATAAATCGTCTTGACGTTGAAACGTTCGGCCAGGGCGTTGGCGCGCCCGGCGTCGAGATCGCAGACGGCTTTCAGATCGAAGCGGTCCGCATTGGCCGTGAAGCCTTCGGCATGGTAAGCGCCGCGCGGCCCGCAGCCGGCCAGAACCACGGAATATCTGGACATTATTTACTTCCTCCCATTGGATATGGCGGCGCATGGCGCAGCCGGATGTGAATAACCGACCTCCGGACCGGAACGCCCGACAGGGTTTCCGGACCATCTGATGAACGGATGAAAAGCTGGCGCGGCGGCGCCCGCTTATTTGACGCTGCCGGAGGTGACCCCCGCCACGAAAAACCGCTGCAGCGACAGGAACAGGCAGAGCGGCACGAAAACGGCGATGGCGGCTCCCGCCATGACAAGATGCGGGCTTGAGGCGCTGATGCCGATCATCTGGGCCAGCATGACCGGCAAAGTGTGGTTTTCAGGCCCGCCCGCCACCAGCAGGGGCCACAGAAGGCTGTTCCAGTAATACACGAAACAGAGCGCGCCGAGCGTGGCGAGACCCGCCGGCGCCAGCGGCAGATAGACCCGCCACCAGATGCGGAAATAGGACGCCCCGTCGACCCGCGCCGCTTCGAAGATTTCCCGGGGGATGCCGAGGAAATACTGCGTCAGCAGGAAGGTTCCGAAAGCGGTGAAGGCGAAGGGTATGATCATGCCCCACAGCGACCCCACCAGCCCGAGATATTGCACCACCTGAAACATGGGAACCAGCACCACCGCCACCGGCAGCATGGATTGGGTGAGCAGCATCACGAAGGTGATGCGGCTGCTGCGGAAGCGTAAAGTCGCGAAGGCGAAACCCGCCATGGAAGCGGTGACGAGCTGAATCAGCGTGACCGCCACCGCCACGAACAGGCTGTTCAGCGCCGCCGGAATGATCGGGTAGTTGCTGACCATCTTCGTGTAGTTGTCCCAGCGGATTCGGCCGGGAATGAGTTCGGGCGGCAGGCGGAAATAGTCGCCTATGCCCTTGATCGATTGCGACGCCATCCACACGAAGGGCACGAGAAACAGCGCCGCCAGCACGATCACGAAAGCATAACGCATCAACTCGACGGATCTGCTTCCGGCTCTTTTTTTCGCCGAATTTCCGGACGGAAAACCGGGTACGACCTTTCCTGGAAATGCTCTAGACATCCTGCATCCTCCTCTGCGCCCGCAACTGGATGACGGTGACGATCAGCATCAGCACGAACAGCGCCATCGAGGCGCTCGCGCCGCTGCCCACCTCGAAGCGCCGGAAAGTCGACTTGTAGATATACATGCCGATCGTCGTGGTCGAAGTGCCGGGGCCGCCATCCGTCAGCACATAGACCGCCTCGAAGGTCTGCAGCGCGCTGACCGTCTGGGTGATCGCCAGAAACAGCGTCGAGCGGGCGAGAAGCGGCCGCACGACATAAAGGAAGAGCTGCCACCGGCTGGCGCCGTCCAGCCGGGCGGCCTCGATGAGCGACTGATCGATCTGCTGCAGCCCGGCAAGATAGATCAGCATGCACAGGCCCGACATCGACCAGATCATCATGATCGAGACGGCGAATATCGCCTGTGTCGGATAGGTCAGCCAGGCCACGGGCGGCAGGCCCGCAAGGCCGATGACATAGTTGATGAGACCGGTTTCGGTGGCGAACATATTGCCGAAGACAAAGGAAATCGCCACCATCGAGGTTACGATGGGCATGAAGAAAATCGACCGGAACAGGAGTTTGCCGAAGGGAATCCGGTCGAGCGCAAACGCAAGCGCCAGTCCGGTCGCCATCGAGGCCGGGACGCTTATGGCGCATAAAAGCAGGGTCACAAGGACACTCCTCCCCGCAGCGCCGCCGGAAAACAGGTCTATCCAGTTGTCCAACCCGACGAATTGCGGCGTGGAGATGAAGTCCCAGCGATAAAAACTGAGCACGAATGTCGCAAAGGCCGGTATCAGCGTAAAGATCAGGAAAGGAACGACCGAGGGCAACAGGAAGAGCCAGGCTGACAGCTCCTCCCTGACCGAGCGTTTCAATCCGGATGACGCCACCGGAGACACGGTATCGACTGCGGTAATCACTGCCATTGTCCCCACCTCTTCATGGAGGACGCCCGCAAGGGCGACAACGATGGAAAAGACGCCGCCACCAGGGCGGCGTCCGCATCACCCTATTTTGCGGCCGCCTTGGCGAGAGCGGCATCCGCCTCCGTGGCGATCTGGGCGAGGCCTGCGGGAACGTCCTTGCTGCCGTTCCACACCTCGCTCAGCACGCGCTTCTGGATGTCCATCACCTGGAACGAGCCCTTGACCGCGTTGAAGGGTTCGAAACCCTGCACCTTGCCGGCGAACTCGGTCATCCGGTCCGAGAGCTTGCCCCAGGCCGAGGTGCGGGCCGGCACGCCCGTCGTCACCACCTTGGCGAGAACCGGACCGCTGGTTATATAGGCGAGGAACTTGTAGGCGGCATCAGGATAGCGCGTGTCGGCGCTGATGACATAGGCGCCGCCAAGACCGGTTCCGACCTGTCCTGCCGGTCCGACCGGCAGGCGGGCGATGCCAAAATCGACACCCGCATCCGAGAAGATGTAGGTGGCATGTCCGACCCCCAGCGCCATGGCCGCCGTGCCGCCGATGAAGAGCGACTGCGCCTGGGCGTTTGGATCCTTCTGGTCGGGGATCGGCATGACGCCGTCCTTGATCATGTCCATGAAGAACGAGATCGTCTGCGCGCCTCCCTCGTTGTTGGCGCCGTATTTGCCGTCATCGGTGATCATGCGGGAGTTAAAGCCGCGAAACCACCCTTCGAACACCCATTCGGCGCTGGCGCCGGCAAAACCCCAGACCTTGCGGCCGTTGCCGTTGAGTTTCTTGCTGATCGTGCGCGCCGCCGTCGCCAGATCGTCCGTCGTCCAGCCGTCCTTCGGATAGGCAACGCCGGCCTCATCGAACAGTTTGGGATTGTAATAGACCACCTGTCCGTTGAAGTCGTAACCGATGCCATAAAGCTTGCCGTTCAGCGTCATGTATTTCAGCATGGTCTGGTTGGCGTCGGGCAGGTTGATGGTCGGATCGGCGTCGGTATATTTGTTGAGTGGCAGCAACTTGTTGCCATAGAGCCATTCGGCGCCGAAACCGGGAACGAACAGCCAGACATCCGGCAATTTGCCCGAGGCCGTATCGACGCGACGCTGCTGCCAATATTCCACCCATGGGGTGTTTATCATCTTCACCTTGATATCAGGATTGGCCGCGTTGAATTCATCGACGGCGCGCTGATACGGCTCCACCTGCGGCAGAGACAGGGCATTGGCGAAAGTGAGTTCGACGGGCTGCGCCCGGGATGTTCCCGCTCCCAGACAGAGCGTCGTAAATGCAACGGCAATAAACTGCTTCAGTTTCATTTTTGCCTCCCGTTGTGCAGGCTGCGCCCCTCCTCCAGGACCGTCGGCCCACCATCCGCGCATTCTCTGGCGCGTGGACCCATGCTTATATTATACTAGTGTAACAATCAATCCGAACTTGATGCTTCATCCGACAAGTTCCCGGCGCGGCCGCTTCGGCCAACATCGGAAAATAAATCGAAACCCAAATTATCACATTGTTTTAAAACATCTTTTTCGAAAATTCGCAGACAGAAAAAACAGCGGAAAGTTTTTGAACATAACCATAAAGGCAATCACCGCGTCAGAGGCGGCGATGTATCTCTCCCTCACCCCAAGGCATGAACATGATTTCGGCGCAGGCATGATTTCCTCTTTCTAAATTCAAAATACTAGTATAATGAATGCTCAAATTCAGCTGGGAGGATGGCATGAACAGGATTGATCTCGACGGACAAGTGGCAGTGGTAACCGGCGGCGCACAGGGAATTGGCCTTGCGATTGCCAGGCGGCTTATCGAATCAGGCGCGAAGGTCAGCCTTTGGGATATGAGCAAGACAGCGATCGATGCGGCCTGCGGCCTGCTTGGCGACGCCGCCGGCGGCAAGGTCGTCGACGTCACCGATTTTGCCGGCCTCGCCCGCACGCACGCCGAAGTCGAGGCGGAAACCGGCCCCGTCTCGATCCTCGTCAATTCCGCCGGAATTGCCGGCGGCAATGCGCCGCTTGAAGATTACGACATCGAGGAATGGCGGCGCGTCGTCGAGGTTAATCTCAACGGCACCTTTTACGTCAACAAGGCCGTGATCCCGTCCATGAAGGCCAGAAACTACGGCAGGATCGTCAATATTTCCTCGGTTGCCGGTAAAGAGGGCAATCCCAAGCTTTCGGCCTATTCCGCCGCCAAGGCCGGGGTGATCGGCCTGACCAAATCGCTTGGCAAGGAACTGGCAGGACACGATATCGCCGTCAACGCGATCACGCCCGCCACCGCCCGCACCCGTATTCTCGAAACACTGACGCCGGAATTCATCGACTACATGCTGACGCGTATTCCGCGTGGCCGCTTTCTGGAAGTCGAAGAGGCAGCGGCAATGGTCGCATGGCTGGTGAGCCGCGAAAACAGCTTCACCACCGCCTCGGTTTTCGACCTTTCCGGCGGCCGGACGACCTATTAGAGGCAGCGGGAAAACCCGGACTTCGATAGATCAGCGAAAAAATGAAACGGGCTTGGTCCGGTCAGAATGAACGGGACGCCGGCGATGGAGCAGCCGATGACGCGCATGGGATTTTGCCTGAACCTCAAGCCCGGAACGGTCGAGGAATATAAACGGCTCCACGCCGATGTGTGGCCGGAGGTGCTCGACGCCATCAGCCGGGCCAATATCACCAATTATTCGATTTACCTGAAAGAGCCGGAAAACCTGCTCTTCGGCTATTGGGAATATGCCGGCGAAGATTTCGCCGCCGATATGGCGGAGATGGCGAAGAACAGGCGAATGCGGGAATGGTGGGCGATCTGCGAACCCCTGCAATCGCCCTTCCCGACACGCCGGCCGCAGGAATGGTGGGCGCAGATGCTCGAGGTCTTCCACATCGATTGACGGCGCCGATCGGCTTACGTCCGGGTGAGGCGTTTCAAGCGCCGGCCAGACCGTCGGTGCCGATGTTGCTGAGCAGCGTCAGCGTATTGCTCAGCGACGTTTCCAGATGCTCCCGGATCGCCCTTTCGGCCGCTTCCGGATCGTGCGCCTCCAAAGCATCGACAATGGCGCGGTGCTGCTCGATCGTCGTTTCGCCGGCTCCCGGCGAAGGCAGCGACAGAAGGCGGCAGCGGTCCATCTGCGCCTTGGTAATGTCCACCACGCGCCACAACATGGAATAGCCGTTGACCTCGGCAATGACCCTGTGAAAGGCGTCATCGTGATCGATCGCATCCTCGAAGCGGCTTCTTTTGACCGAAAGCGCATGAAGATCGATGATGTCGCGCAGGCGTTGCACCGCCTCGGCGCTGATGGTTTCGGCCGCACGGCGAACGCTTTCCCGCTCCAGCGCGATGCGAATGATATAGGCTTCCTGCACCTGCCGGCGGCTGATGGGCGTCACGAAGGTTCCGGCCTGGGCGCGGACATCGATCAACCCCTCGTCCTCCACGCGTTTGACGGCCTCGCGCACCGGCGTGCGGGAGGTGCCCAGGCGCTCGGCGATCTCGATCTCGTTGACCGGCGAGCCGGGCGCAAGCCTGCCGGTGACGATGGCGCGGCGAATGAGCTGGTAGATCTGGTCGCGAAGCGGCATGTTCCGCGTGATCGTCACGCCCTTGAGAAATCCGGTCAAATCGGATTTGTCCGGCAAGGAATGGCCGAGATTCGCCTCTTCTTTTGACACGTCCGTATTCTCCCATCAAAACCGGACTCACCGGCACAAATTTCTTTAGCCGGTTTCTTGTCCGTAACCAACCTCCGTGATCATTTCGGTGCAAGCCGCTCGCCGGATGCGCCGAACAGATGAACCTTGCCCGTTTCCGGTTGCAGATGGATGGTCGAGCCCGGCCCCAGATCCAGCCGCTCATGGAAGACGCAATGGACCTGCTGGCTGCCGATTTTCGCCACGACCATCGTTTCGGAGCCTGTCGGTTCGGTCACCACCACCTCGGCGGGAATGCCGTTCGGATCGATCCGCAGATGCTCCGGCCGAACGCCATAGTGAACGGCGAGACGGCTCGACTGCAAAGGCAGGGGCAGCATATTGCCGCCGGCAAGCATGAAGCCGTCCTCCACCGCTGTTCCAGACAGAAAGTTCATGGCCGGTGACCCGATGAACCCAGCCACGAACATGTTGGCGGGATGATCGTAAATCTCGAGCGGCGAGCCGATCTGCTCGATATGTCCGTCGCGCATGACGACGATCCGATCCGCCATCGTCATGGCCTCGACCTGGTCATGCGTCACATAAACGGTGGTCGTTCCGAGCCGCTGGTGCAACTCCTTGATTTCGGAGCGCATCTGCACCCTGAGCTTGGCGTCGAGATTGGAGAGCGGCTCATCGAACAGAAAGACCTGGGGATCGCGCACGATCGCGCGGCCCATCGCCACGCGCTGCCGCTGGCCGCCGGAAAGCTGTTTCGGATAACGGCTCACCAGTTGCTCGAGGCCGAGAATCTGCGCCGCCCGCTGCACCTTGTCGGTGATTTCGGCCGCGGATGCGCCTTTAAGCTTCAGCGAGAAGGCCATGTTGTCGCGCACCGTCATATGCGGGTAGAGCGCATAGGACTGGAACACCATGGCGATATCCCGCTCCTTCGGCTCCAGTTCGTTGACGATACGGCTGCCGATGGCGATCGTGCCGTCCGAAATATCCTCGAGGCCGGCGATCATCCGCAGCAAGGTGGATTTGCCGCATCCCGAAGGGCCGACCAGAACGACGAACTCTCCGTCGGCGATTGAAAAAGAAATATCCCTGAGCGCTTCATACGCACCGTAACGCTTGACGATGCTCTCTATGTTCACACTGGCCAAATCCGTCTCCTCCGCATTTTGCCCCGGCTTCAATGATCCTTCATATCTCCGGCAAAGCCGCCGCCGCCAACAGGCCGTTTTCCTGCAAGGCCTGCCACAGCTCCCCCGGTATCTCCTCTTCGAACCAGCCGACCGATTGCCGCAGCTTGTCCGGATGTTTGGCCCCGACCAGCACCGAGACCACGGCGGGATGGAACAGCGGGAACTGCACCGCCGCCGCCCCCAGTGGCACATCGAAACCGGCGCAGATCCGCGCCAGTTCTTCCGTGCGCCTGACGATGTCGGCGGGCGCGTCGCTGTAGTTGAACTTGCCGCCGGCCGCCGTGCCCGTGGCGAGAATGCCGGAATTGAAGACCCCGCCGATAACGATGGCCGTGCCCTGCCGGTGGGCGCGGTCGAGCAGCGGCAGGGCATCCTGTTCCAGCAGGCTGTGCCGGCCGGCCAGCAGGCAGCAATCGAGATGCACCTCGTCCATGGCGGCGGCGATCGCCTCCGCCTCGTTGACGCCCAGCCCGAAGCCGCCAATCAAACCGGCCTCGCGCAATTCGACCAGCGCCCTGAAACCGCCGGATGTCAATTGCCGCCAGAGCGCGGCGTTTCTTTCGCCATGGGTCAGGACGCCGATATCGTGGATGAAGAGAATGTCCAGACGGTCGGTGCCCATGCGCTGCTGGCTGTCGTCGAAGCTGCGCATGATGCCGTCATAGCTGTAATCGAAGCTCTCGCGAAACGGCAGCCCGTTCTGCCAGCCCGGATCCAGCGGATTTTTCGGCGGCTCCGGCGGCAGGCGGCGGCCCGGCCGGTCATTGGCGAAAAGACGGCCGACCTTGGTGCTGACAATCGCTTCATGGTGCTGCGGCGTTTCACGCAGAAACTGCCCGAGCAGATGCTCCGCCCGGGTCAGCCCATACATCGGCGCAACATCGAAATAACGGATGCCACACTCCCAGGCGGCCTCAAGCGTCGCCAGCGCGTCAGTGGCGCTCACCGGCGCATATAGCCCGCCGAGCGAGGCGCAGCCCATGCTGAGCGCCGTCACCGAAAGCTTCGTGGTTCCGAGACGTCGTTTATCCCCTGCCCGCATCGTAATCTCCTTTGCATTTCTCGATCATTACACTAATATAACGAGCAATCAAGGTTCTTCCGGAGGCAAGCGCATGGGCAAGATACGTATCGGTCTGGTCGGCACCGGATTCATGGGCCGCACACATAGCAACGCGTTCCGGCAGGCGCCGGTATTTTTCCCGGGCGAGACATCCGTCGAACTCGCCGCGGTCTGCGCTCGCAACGAGGACAACACCGCGAAATTCGCGGCGCTCTGGGGATATGGCGGTTACGAAACCGATTGGCGGCGCCTGGTGGAGCGCGACGACATCGACCTGATCGACATCGCCACGCCCAATCACCTTCATGCCGAGATCGCGCTGGCCGCAGCCGCCAGCGGCAAGATGGTCTCATGTGAAAAACCGCTGGGCATATCGCTCCAGCAATCGCGGCAGATGGCGGATGCCGTCGCAGCGGCGGGTGTGAACAGCATGGTCTGGTATAATTACCGGCGTATCCCAGCCGTAACCTTTGCCAAACGCATGATAGAAGACGGCAGGCTTGGGCGCATATTCCACTATCGCTCGAAATTCCTGCAGGACTGGACCATCTCCGCCGATCTGCAGCAGGGCGGTGCTGGCACATGGCGGCTGGATGAGGCGGCGGCGGGCAGCGGCGTCACGGGCGACCTGCTCGCCCATTGCATCGACACGGCGATGTGGCTGAACGGCCCCATCGCCGAAGTGTGCGGCATGACCGAAACCTTCATAAAGGAGCGCATCCATGCCGCGACCGGCACACGCCGCCCCGTGACCATTGACGATGCCAGCGCCTTTCTCGCCCGTTTTTCGAACGGATCGCTCGCCACCTTCGAAGCGACACGCTACGCGCGCGGCCACAAGGCGCAATTCACCTTCGAGATCAATGGCGAACATGGCTCGCTCACCTGGGATCTGCACGATCTTCACCGCCTGAGCTATTTCGACCATGGTGGAGACGGCGCTACGCGCGGCTGGCGGACGATCCACGTCACGGATGGCGACCATCCCTATATGGAGGCCTGGTGGGTGCCCGGCCTGCAGATCGGCTACGAGCACAGTTTCATCCATCAATTCGCGGATTTTCTCAAAGGCCTCGAAACCGGGCAGCCGCTGGTTCCCGATTTTCAGGCCGCGACGCGGACCGACGCCGTCACCGATGCGGTGATCGCATCCGCCCGCTCCGGCAACTGGCAGACGATAGACCGCCCGGATTGAACTTTTGCCGCGCCGGCGCGATTCCAGCCTCAGCTGAAGATGACCGGTAGGAATTGCCCCGCGCGAAAAATCATCGCGTCTCGTGCTCGCGGCGCAAACGCTGCATCTCCTTGTTTTTACATGTTTTCAAAGGAAAAAACAGACTGCCTTTCATGCCGGAAATGCAAGCATCACCCCTCCCCACCCCCTTGACCACGATGCATTATACTAGTATTCAAATATACAGCAGAGAATGAATTTCCGGCCCCGGCCGTTTCACGCAGATAAATCATGGCCCGCTACATCAAACTGACTGAAACCGATAATATCATCGTCGCCGTGGAGCCGATCGCGCCCGGCGAAACCGTGGCGGAGATCGCCGCCCGCGAGCGCATCCCCCGCGGTCACAAAATGGCGTTGCAGGCGATTGCAAGCCACGCGCCCATCGTCAAATATGGCCAGATCATCGGCTTTGCGGCGCGCGACATCGAGCCGGGGCAATGGGTTCACGAACATAATGTGACGATGCAGAGCTTCGAGCGCGGTTATGCGAGTGGCGGGGAAGCCAGGCCGACGCGTTATGTCGAGCCGGAAAAACGGCGCAGTTTCAACGGCTTCCGGCGCGCCAGCGGGCGTTTCGGCACCCGCAACTACATCGCCGTCCTCACCTCGGTGAACTGTTCCGCCAC
Source organism: Agrobacterium sp. NPDC090283 (assembly GCF_044769685.1). Taxonomy (NCBI): domain Bacteria; kingdom Pseudomonadati; phylum Pseudomonadota; class Alphaproteobacteria; order Hyphomicrobiales; family Rhizobiaceae; genus Agrobacterium; species Agrobacterium sp. NPDC090283. The sequence continues at coordinate 86,386 of NZ_JBIVYG010000010.1, forward strand.
CGCCTCGCGCTTCATCGCCGACGAGGTCAACCGCTCGGGCATTCTCGGCCAGTTCCCGAATGTCGACGGGGTCATATCGCTCGTCCACGGCACCGGATGCGGGCTGGATATTCACGGCGAGGCCTATGAATTGCTGAAACGCACCCAATGGGGCGTGGCGCAGAACCCGAATATTGGCGGCGTGCTGATGGTGGGGCTGGGTTGCGAGGCGTTTCAGATCCCGCGCTGGATGGATGCTTACGGCGTCAAAGAAAACGAGACCTTCCGCACGCTCACCATTCAGGAGGTCGGAGGAACACGCAAGACGGTGGAGGCCGGCGTCGCCGCCATCCGCGAGATGCTGCCGGTGGTCAATCTTGCCGGGCGCGTTCCCGCCCCCGCGTCGGAACTGATGCTGGCGCTGCAATGCGGCGGTTCGGACGGCTATTCCGGCATCACGGCCAATCCGGCGCTCGGCATTGCCGCCGATATATTGGTCGCCGAAGGCGGCACGGCCATCCTCTCGGAAACCCCGGAGATTTACGGCGCGGAACATCTGTTGATCCGCCGGGCCGAGCGACCGGAGGTCGGCGAGAAGCTGGCCGAACGCATCCGCTGGTGGGAGAATTACACGCGGCGGCACGATATGGAGATGAACAACAATCCCTCCCCGGGCAACAAGGCGGGCGGCTTGACGACCATTCTCGAAAAATCGCTGGGAGCGGCGATGAAGGGCGGCTCGACCAATCTGACAGCCGTGTTCAACTACGCCGAACCGGTCGACGCCAAGGGACTGGTCTTCATGGATACGCCCGGTTACGACCCTGTTTCAGCCACCGGCCAGGTGGCGGGCGGCGCCAATATCCTGTGTTTCACCACAGGGCGGGGCTCGGCCTTCGGCTGCAAACCCACCCCTTCGATCAAGCTCGCCTCCAATTCCTACATCTTCGACAAGATGGCGGAGGATATGGACATCAATTGCGGCGACGTGCTGGACGGCACGACCTTGCAGCAGAAGGGCGAGGAAATTTTCGCCCGCATCCTGGCCGTCGCCTCCGGCGAGCGCACCAAATCGGAGCTTCTCGGCTATGGCGACAGCGAATTCGTTCCCTGGTCCATTGGCGCGACGATGTGAGCGGCTGGGTACGCAAATGCGGCGCGTCCGCGCCGATGTTCAAGGAATAGGTACATCGACGGCGTCGGGCGTTAGTTTATCGCAAATATTATATTAATGTAATAAAATTTTGAGTGCTCTGGGAGGAGAACATGGCGGCAACGGCGAGTGCGCTGCGCATGCGGGGGATCAGCAAGATCTTCCCCGGCGTGAAGGCGCTGTCCAACGTCAATTTCACGGTGGAATATGGTCGCATCCATGCCGTCGTCGGCGAAAACGGCGCGGGTAAATCGACGCTGATGAAAATCCTGAGCGGCAGCTATCTGCCGACAACAGGCACGACGGAAATCGCCGGTGTGGAGGTGCATATGCGCCGGCCTGCCGATGCGCAGAAACTCGGCATTCGCATGGTGCATCAGGAACTGAACCTCGTTCCGGACCTCACCGTTGCGGAAAACATCTATCTCGGCCGCATGCCGCGCCGCCGTTTTCTGGTCGACAGGCAGGCCATGCTGCGCAATGCGGCCACGGTTCTGAAGGAACTGGAGGCGGCGATCGACCCGAAGGCGCGGCTCGGCGACCTGACGATCAGCCAGCAGCAGCTCGTCGAGATCGCCAAATCCTATTGCGCCGATCCGCGCATCATCGTCCTCGACGAGCCGACATCGAGCCTCAGCGAACACGAGACCGCGGCGCTGTTTTCCATCCTGCGCAAGATGAAAAGCCAGGGCATCGCCATCATCTATATCAGCCACCGGCTGAAGGAGGTGCTTGATATCGCCGACGACGTGACCATTCTGCGCGACGGCAGCATGATCGAGACCCGTCCGGCCGCCGGCATCACCGCCGCTGAAATGATCCGCCTCATGGTCGGGCGCGAAGTCGCCAATGTCTTTCCCAAGACGCCATCGAAGATCGGCCCGGTGGCCTTCAGGGTCACGGGACTGAGCGACGGCGAAAAATTCCACGATGTCGGTTTCGATGTGCGCGCCGGAGAAATCCTTGGGCTGACCGGCCTGGTGGGGGCCGGCCGCACCGAGGTCGCCCAGGCGATCTTCGGTCTGGCGCCGCTGACGGCGGGCCGCATCGAGATAGACGGCAAGGCCGTTACCGTCGGCTCGCCGGCGGCGGCCGTCAAGGCCGGCATCGCCTATGTTCCCGAAGATCGAAAAGCCGATGGCATCGTGCCGTCCATGAGCGTGCGCGAAAACATCAGCCTGCCGGTACTGCGGCGTTTGAGCCGCCTCGGACGCATCGGCATGGGCGGGGATCGCGGGCTGGCGGCGAAATATACGCGCGATTTTTCCATCGTCCCGCCCGATCCGGAGCGGCGTATCAATCTGCTTTCGGGCGGCAACCAGCAGAAGGCGATCATTTCACGCTGGCTGGCGGCCGGGCCGAAGGTGCTGATCCTCGATGAACCGACACGCGGCGTCGATGTCGGCGCGAAGGCGGAAATCCACCGCATCATCGGCGAACTCGTGGCCGGCGGCATGGCCGTGGTGATGATCTCCTCGGAACTGCCCGAAGTGATGGGGGTCTGCGACCGGGTGGTGGTCATGCGCGATGGACGCGCCTCCGCCCCCATCGCGCGCGGAGACGTGACGGAAGAGCGCATCATGGCGCTTGCAACAGGAGAAGAACCAGCGTGACCGAAATGACCGCGATCACCGAAAAACAAAACGTCGCCCCGCGCTTTCATCGCGGCGGGCGGCTGGCTGGCCTGTTCGCCAAAGGCGGCCTCCTGCTGGCCATTCTTCTCGTGACCCTCTACGGCTCGCTCTCAAGCCCCGTCTTCTTCACCACGGGCAATTTCATCAACATACTGACATCCATGGCCATCGTCGGCATCGTGGTCGTCGGCATGACCTTCGTTCTCGTCACCGGCGGGCTTGCGGATCTATCCGTGCCTGCGACCATCGCCTGCGGTGCGATCCTTTCCCTGGCGTTGCAGCCGGAGATCGGCGCCATTCCCGCCTTCCTGGTCGCGGTCGCACTCGCCGGCGCCTGCGGTCTCATCAACGGATTGCTGATCGGTTATATCGGCGTCAATCCGATCATCGCGACCCTCGGCCTCGGCACCATCATTCTTGGCATCGTGCAGGCAGCTGTCGGCGGCGTGATCGTTTATGGAGCGGACCCGGCCATCGCCGCCTTCGTCAAAAGCCGCATCCTCGGCGTTCCGCTTGTCGTGCTGGTGTTTCTCGCTGTCGCAGCAGCCGGCCATTTCGTCCTCTCCAGCACCGTCTGGGGCCGGTGGACGCTGGCAACCGGCGGCAATTACCGGGCGGCGCGGGCAAGTACCGTGCCGGTCAGGGCGGTCAAGGCCGGGGCTTTCGTCATCACCGGGCTGGCGTCCGGCCTCAGCGGCGGCCTGCTCGGCCTTACCCTGCAAAGCGCGCGTCCACTGGTGGGAACGGGATATGAATTCAGCGCCATTACGGCCGTCGTGGTCGGCGGCATCTCCATCATGGGCGGTTTCGGCTCCGTGCCGCGCGCCATAGCCGGCCTCGTCCTCGTCCAGCTCTTGACCAATGTCATGGTGCTGCAGGGCGTTCCGACCCCCATCCAGGGTTTTGTCCTCGGGTTGCTCATCGCTTTCGCGGTCGCTCTCGACGTCGCGCTTCGCCGGAGGGCCGTGGCATGAACGAATTATTGTCTGCACTGTCCCGTTATCGCGTAACGATCATATTGGGCGCGACGCTGGTCATTGCCGCCCTCACCGTACCCGGCTTCGTCAGCCTCACCACCGCAAGCCTCGGCCTCGATCGCGGCGCGTCGATCGGCATCGTCGCGATTGGCCTGACGGTGCTGCTCATTGCCGGCCAGATCGATCTTTCCGTCGGCGCGGTCTTTGCGCTCTCCGGCATCGTGGCGATTTCGCTGCAGGCTGAGCTCGGCATATGGCCGGCGGCCGCGCTCGGGGTACTGACCGGTATCGCCGCGGGTGTCTTCAACGGCATTCTCACAGTCGGCCTGAAGATCAACGCGCTGGTCGCGACGCTGGCCAGCATGCTGATTTTCCGTTCGCTGGCCCATTGGATCACCGGCAGCCAGCCGGTTTCAGGCACCGATATCATCTTTGCCGTTACGCTTTCGCAGGTCTACGCGGAATTCTTCACGGCCCGCAGCGCCCTGTTTCTGGCCGGCATCGTGCTGCTTGATTTCTGGCTGAGGCGCACCGTTTCGGGCCGCAACCTTTTCGCGGTCGGATCGAACCCCGCCGCCGCCGAGGCAAGCGGCATATCATCCGGCAGGACGCTGTTCCTGAGCTTCGTTTTCGCGGGCGCGCTGGCCGGTCTGGCAGGCGTTTTCGAAAGCCTGACGACCAATACGGGTTCGCCGGTCTTCGGCGCGGAAATCACCGTCGTCATCATTGCCGCCGTGGTGGTGGGAGGCACCCGGCTGGAAGGCGGACGCGGCTCGGCACTCGGCACGCTCGGCGGGGTTCTGACGATTGCGGCGCTGACCACGGCGATGGAGTTCCAATCCGTACCCGCCTATGTGCAGCAGATCGTCAACGGGCTGATCCTGATCCTGCTGGTCGTGCTCGACCGCACCGTGCGCGCAAGGCCGCGTCCGGCAATGCCGATACTGAAATCCCTTTAACCAGACATGTCACTTAAGGAGGAGTTTGTGATCATGAATAAAAAGACCCTGTTTGCCGGTATGGCGACGCTTATTGTCTCGGCCGGCTTCGCCGAGGCCAAGACGGTGTGTTACGTCACGGCCGCCGATTCCCATGCCTATGTCACGCCGGCCAACAAGGCCATTGATACGCGGGCCAAGGAACTCGGTGTTGAGGTTCTCAGCCTCAGCCAGAATTTCGACGTCCAGACCGGTGTGCAGCAGATCAATACCTGCATTGCCCGCAAGGCGGCCGGCATCATTTTATGGCCGCTCGATCCGCAGGCCTATATTCCCGGCCTCGCAAAGGCCAAGGCGGCCGGCATTCCCGTCAATCTCATCAACTCGCCAATGAACGACGCAGCCAAGCCCTTCATCACCTCCTTCACCGGCCCGGATGTCTATTCGGAAGGTGAAATGGCGGCCGAGGCGCTCCAGAAGGCGCTGGACGGCAAGGGTTCGATCGTCATCATCGCCGGTCAGGCCGGCAACGGCACCACCATCGGCCGCGTCGACGGCTTCAAGGCCAAGCTGAAGGCGCTCGGCAGCAAGATCGAGGTTCTCGATACCGTCAATGCGGATTTCGACCAGCAAAAGGCGCTCGTCGCCAGCCGCGACCTGATCACCCGTTTCGGCGACAAGATCGCCGGCGTCTACGCCAATGACGACACCATGGCGCGTGGCTTCATCGATGCCTGGAAAGAAGCCAGCCCCGGCAAGGCCACACCGCCGATCGTCGGCATCAATGGGCAGAAAGACGCCTTCGAGTCGATCAGGAACGGCGAAATGTACGCCACCATCGTCCAGTCGCCGATCGAGGATGGTCTGCTGGCGATCAACGCCATGGCAGATATCCTGAACGGCAAGAAAATCGACGCCCGGCTGCCTATCCCGCTGACGGTTGTAACGAAGGCGAATGTGGAGAAGGAAAAGCCCGCCTTCTGAAGAAGCGGCCCATAGAGGCGGATATCTTCGTAGCCAAATAGAGAAAATGCCGCGCAATTATTTTCGATTGCGCGGCATTTTATCGTCATCGGCGGAAATCTCTCTGCCGAAGCGCGTTGAGGTCAAACGCCGCCGCCCAAAACTCCCGCCAGCCATCCTTTGCCCGGTCTTCAGGCCGCCAGTTTCAGCCCCGGAAAGCGTCGGGTTGATATTCCGGCAAAGCCGGCCAGAGATCATTTGCGCGCAGCGGTGCGGCGGCAGCGCCAGTTCCAGTCTCTTGGCTCACCCGTGTCCATATGGACGGATTCGGTGTGGCAATAGGTGCCGACGCCACCGCGTTCCGGCAGGGAACGCAGATAGGTCGCAAGCTCCCATTTGGAAACGCCCTTGATCTGGATGTCGGCGGCATCACAGGTATAGTGCTTGGAGCCCTGCCTTATGCCCTTCGGCGGGCGATAGCCCGAGGTGACGATTGCCGGGCTGTTGTAGTGGCGCTCCACATCCTTGATCATCCGCACCAGTTCCGGCTTGAAACAGCCGACTTCGACACGGTCCGTCTGCAGGAAAAGCCCGTTCGGGGCGACGCGGGTGAGACCGGAGAGTGAAGCGAGCTTCATCAGGCCGGTCGGCTGGTCATCCTCTTCATCGAGATGGGCATCGTCGAATTCGTCGGACATCATCGAACGGCCGGAAAGCGCGATACCCATCGTCCCATCCGCGGCTCCGGGCAATGCGGCGACCTGCATATTGCCCGCCGTACCACTTTCAATCATCTTCGGCAGGCGTTTCTTGGCCGCTCCGGCGAAAAATGCCGCAAGCGTCACGCCCTTACCCTCGCCTTCCTTGCCCCCATCCACGGCTGGCTGCGGAGCAACAGCCGCGAACTGTTCCGAGGCCGACTGTGGCACGGGCACCGGAACCGGCTGACGATTTTCGCTATGCTGTTCCGCCGGCACCTGCCCGGCTGCCGGGACCGGAACCGGCGCTGTCACCGGTTGAGGTTGCGCCGCCTGCACCGGCGCCGAATAGACGCTGCTGACGGCGGGAGTGATTCTCTGGGAAGTGCCCGCAGCAGCGGCTGTGCCCGGCGTCGCTGCAGCACCGGCCGGCGCTGCGGCAGATGCGGTGGAATAAATGCTTGTTGTCCCCGCGGAGATCGCCGTTGGCTGCGTCGTCAATCCGTCGATGTCAGGGGCGGCGCCATAGGCCTGCGCCGGACCGCCCGATGTCTGCGGCTGGGCGGGCGCGGCCGCGCCGGCTGCCGATGCCACGGCGGGATCCACATAATGCCCCGGTTGCGCGCCGGCCGCAGCGGTGGCAGCGGCAGACGTGGCGGCTTGCGGCTTATGTTGTGCGGCGATTTCCGGTTTTTTGGTCGCGGCGGCCATCTCGTCGTCGGTCACCGCCGAAACGCATCCGGAAAGCCCGAGCAGCGAAACCGCGATGACGAGACGCTGACGGACCAGGCGTCCTTTCGCGCTCTCGACAGTTTTCATGGGTGGCCTCCGTATCTTGCATTTCCAACAGCAGCACGGGAACGGGCGCGTGTGCTTCCCCAAAACGGGACTGGCCGTTTCGATTCGCGGACTATGCCTCATCCCCTCGGGACAAGGCAAGAGCACCCGAAAATGCCGCTACTCACCGGAAAATCCTCACCAGGAACCGGTATTCTGCATAGATATCCACGGTTCGGCTGGTGCGAGGCTTTCGCCCTTCTGCAGAATTTCAAAGGAAATACCATCCGGCGAGCGCACGAAGGCCATATGCCCGTCACGCGGCGGCCGGTTGATGACGATGCCATTCTGCTGCAGGCGGGCGCAGAAGTCGTAGATATTGTCGACTTCATAGGCCAGATGGCCGAAGTTGCGGCCGCCGGTATAATCCTCGGTGTCCCAGTTATAGGTGAGTTCGAGGCACGGCGCCTTGTTTTCCTTCGCCGCAGCAATGTCGTCGCGCGCCGCAAGAAACACCAGCGTGAATCGGCCTTTTTCATTCTCGATTCGGCGTATTTCCGTAAGACCCAAGAGGTCGCCATAGAATTTCAGTGATTCGCCAAGGTCTTTGACGCGAACCATCGTGTGCAGATACCGCATTTTATTCCTCTCCATTACACGGGTCCGAAGCCGATAAACGCGCAATGGCAAGCCCCGGACAAGGACGGCGACATAAAAGCAGGTGCGTAAATCAAAAACTAGGGCTTGCGTGAAACCGTTACCAAGATGTTAATCTGGCGCACAGGAATCAGTTGACCGGTGTATGGCGCGTAATCGAGGGGTTGGCAGGATATGGCTGATAGGATGTCATCGAAAACGATAGTCGATGTCGAGGACCTTTCGGGCGATGCCGTGGACCTGACCGAAATCACCGGCGTCGTGAAGTGGTTCGATGTCGCCAAGGGTTTCGGCTTTATCGTACCCGACAACGGCACGCAGGATGTGCTGCTGCACGTCTCCTGCCTGCGCCGCGACGGTTATCAGACCATTCTCGAAGGCACGCGCATCGTCGCCCTCATCCAGCGGCGCGACCGCGGTTTCCAGGCGTTCCGCATCCTGTCCATGGACCAGTCGACCGCCGTTCACCCCTCGCAGCTGCCGCCGGTGCGCACCCATGTGCAGGTGACGCCTTCGAGCGGGCTTGAGCGCGCCATCGTCAAGTGGTTCAACCGCACCAAGGGTTTTGGCTTCCTGACGCGCGGCGAAGGAACGGAAGATATCTTCGTGCATATGGAAACGCTGCGCCGTTTCGGCCTGACGGAGCTTCGCCCCGGCCAGGTGGTGCTGGTGCGTTACGGCGATGGCGACAAGGGCCTGATGGCGGCGGAAATCCACCCCGACAACCCGGTTTCCGTCGGGATGTCGCATTGATGCCCGCTCTGCCCCATATGGTGAAAAGCGCCATTATGGCGCTTCTTTTTTTCACGCTCGCCGGAGCCGTCCAGGCCCAGCAACAGCAGACATTCACCTCCGAACCGCTGCAGATTGAAACCGCCGGGGGAAAGAGCCACGATTTCACTGCCGAACTGGCGCTGAACAACGCCCAGCGTGAACAGGGCCTGATGTTCCGCAAGAGCATGCCGCTTGAAAACGGCATGTTGTTCGACTTCGGTGAGCCGCGTGACGTCGCCATGTGGATGCGGAACACGCTCATCCCGCTCGACATGCTGTTCATTGCCCGTGACGGCCGCATTACCCATATTCACGAAAACGCGGTTCCGCATTCGGAAGCGATCATCAGCTCCCGCGGGCCGGTAAAATTTGTGCTTGAACTGAATGGCGGCACTGCGAAACGCTATGGCATCAAGCCGGGCGATATGGTCCGCAGCGCACAAATCGGCAACCGGAAATGACATTGCCGCGTTATTGCGTCTGAAGGAGCCGGACGAGGTTTCGCCCGGCTGGCGCAATGTTCAGTAAACCGGCTCGATATGGCTCAGAATCCGGCAATTGGAAATGGAAGCGGCAAGATTGATGGCGATGTCGATCGCCTCGACCGAATCGGCCGTGCCTTCCAGATAGATCACATCATTTTCGACAGTCGCCGAAATACGCGACTTCTCGAGACCCGATTCGAAGGCCAGTGCAGAGGTAATCGCCTGGCATACGCCGGCCATGCGGTCTCCGAAGAAGCTTTCCTGAATGCCTGACAAATTGAACATATGCGTTCTCCTTCTTATGGACATAACAACGCCCTGAGGGCGGTTTTGTTCATCTCCGGTTCATCTATTTGTTCATCTTCCATTCATCTTGGAAAATTGGAACCCCCCGACCGATCACATTTTAGGTGATCGGGAACCATTTCGTGAGGCGGGCATTTCGCGCATGGGAGTAAAAACCGCCATGAAGGCGTGTGAAACAGGGAGGAGAATGACATGCTGATTAACAGAACGGAGCCGTGTCACCATGCCTCGTGGATGAAGCCGGTAGCGATCCACCTGCCGCTTTGTGTTGCCGTGGAAATTTACAGCCCGCTGGTGGCGCTCGACATGCTGATGTACCGCTGGCCCGAGGAACATGGGCCGGAATATGAGGAGGCGCGCAGGAACTGCCTCGATGCCATCGCCGGCAGGTGCGACATCGAGAAAGCACGGGAATCGTTTCTCATTGCAAGCAGTCATGCCCATATCCTGAACGTCCACTAAAATTCACTGACCGTCATGACGATTGGGCCCTTCTCCACGGAGGGCTTTTCTTTGCGGGGCGCTGCCGCGACGCCCTGATGCACGGCGCGGCCCTCCTCGCCTGTTGATCATGACATGTAACTGTCACGCAAACGTTATAATCGGCAGGGATGAATTCCATGGAATCGATTGGCGGGAGAACCGCCGAAAGCTTGGGAGTGGAACTGGCCAGCATGGAAACTGTCTTTGCCCTTTGCGCAATTCTGCTCCTCGGCTTCAATCTTCTCGGGGTCATTCTGGCCGGCTGGCGACTGACGAGGCGGGATGCGGAAAACGATCTTGTCCGGCAAAAACCGCCTGTCTCGCTTGTGGTACCGCTGCGCGGGGTGGAAAACTTCACGCCGCTGACGCTGTCACGCGCCTTTGAGCTCAACTGGCCGGATTACGAGTTGCTGTTTTGCGTCGCCGATGAATTCGATCCCGTGATCGAGGAAGTGCGCAAAGCCCAGTTGGCCTTCCCCACGGTTTCCACGCAATTGCTCATCGGTGACGACCGCATCAGCGCCAATCCGAAACTGAACAATTGCGTCAAGGGCTGGCGCGCCGCCCGGCATGAGTGGGTGATTCTGGCCGATTCGAACGTGCTGATGCCGAAATCCTATATAGCCACCATGATGTCGGCGTGGCGGCCCGATAGCGGGCTGGTCTGCTCGCCGCCGCTCGGCTCCCGGCCGGCGGGTTTCTGGGCGCATGTCGAATGCGCCTTCCTCAACGGCTCTCAGGGCCGCTGGCAATATGCGGCTGAGGCAATCGGCATGGGTTTCGCGCAGGGCAAATCGATGTTGTGGAACAAGCCGTTCCTGGAGGACAATGGCGGCATTCGCGCGCTTGCCGCCGAAATTGCCGAGGACGCCGCCTCGACGAAGCTGGTCCGCAGCGCCGGCCGCAAGGTGCATCTGGTCTCCGCCCCGTTCGAGCAACCGCTTGGCCAGCGCCATGCCGGCGAAATCTGGTCGCGCCAGACCCGCTGGGCGCGGTTGAGACGCGTGACCTTCCCGCAATATTTCGCACCGGAAATCCTGACCGGCGCGCTTCCCCCACTTCTTTTCGCGCTCGCCGCCGCTGCCATGATGGATGTGAACCTCATCGCAACGGCCTTTGCCGTGCTCGCCCTCATGTATGTGCCGGAACTGGCGCTTGCCGCCCTCAATCGCTGGCCGGTATCGCTCCATACGCTGCCGGCGATGATCGCCCGGGACATGATCATGCCCGTCGTCTGGGCGCGCAGCTGGATCGGCAGCGCGGTGGCATGGCGCGGCAACGTCATGACCATCGGCACGGCCGAAAGCACGCTGGCTGGCCCGTCAACGGAATAACAGGCATATTTTTAAGGGGGTTACGCCGGAAAGCTGATATTTTGCTTTAAAATGGTCGGAGTGGAGAGATTCGAACTCCCGACCCTCTGGTCCCAAACCAGATGCGCTACCAGACTGCGCTACACTCCGCCGAGGCGATGGCTGGGGAATACACGGTTCACCCGAAGTCCGCAACAGGGAAATTCATCTTTGTTCAGCGACGGCCCTGATCGGCGAAACGTGACCGCGAAGCGGCGGGGCGCGATCGGACAGCAAAGGGATAATCGTCTTGACTCTCACCTGAAGTCAGTCCATTTCAAATTCAACGTTCCTGACACGATTTGGTTATTCTATTCAGGTACGTGATGAATAATTCGGGGCGTTTCGCCCCGCTGTCCAACCGGAGCAGTTTCGACATGTCTGCGAAGATTTACCGCCCTGCAAAAACCGCCATGCAATCCGGCAAGGCGAAGACCAATGTCTGGGTTCTGGAATTCGACGCCGAGGTTCCGCGCAAGATCGATCCGATCATGGGCTACACCTCCAGCTCCGACATGAAGCAGCAGCTGAAGCTGAATTTCGAGACGCAGGAACAGGCCGAAGCCTATGCCCAGCGCAAGGGCATCGAATACCGCGTCATCCAGCCGAAGGAAGCGACCCGCAAGGTGGTTTCCTACACCGACAATTTCCGTTTCAACCGCACCCAGCCCTGGACGCACTGAAACACGACGATCAAAGTTTTTGCCGGAGTATCGATTGCCCGGCATGACGGCCCCTTAGCTCAACTGGATAGAGCAACTGCCTTCTAAGCAGTAGGTCGCAGGTTCGAGTCCTGCAGGGGTCGCCACTCTTTTTCAAAGCTTCGTATATATGTGGTAACCTTGCAGACTATGCTTTAAGGGCCGGAAATATTACGTTTCCACCGTACACTTTGCCGGTGAAACCGGGGACTTTCAACGTTACAGTTGTGAACCAATTATTGACTACTGACGCGTCAGTCGGCTTGGCAGCCTTAAAGCCATTCCAAACTGTTTCCGTCATCAAAATCGGCTGCGTCGCCTCTCGAACGACTATGCTACTTTCGGTTACCAGCATGTGTTGAAAACTCGGATCAGAATGTAAAATACGGTTTCCGAGCAACTCGGACGACAGTTGGCGAACGAACTCACTCGGATAGAACGTTTTCCAATTTCCACTGTTGCTGAGCCCCCCCAAAATGCCGAGTGGCGATTTGAAATTGGCGGAGACCATAGGAATTGGAACCGTCTCTCGTGGCTTATTTGCTAAATCTGTTAATTTGCTCGCAACGTTCGCTGGCCGTCCTAGCCAAACGAGGTTTCTATAGGACGACTGTTCTACACCGCGACGGCGGACACCTGTTTTGGTGGCTAGCATCTTGCCAGCGTCGATGCCGATTCCACATTCAACTTCACCTCGTTGAAAATGCCGGTTTATGACGTGCTGCGAAACGGTGTTCATCGCAATGGCGCATTCTACGGAGTTAACATAGGCACCTTCGGTATCGAATATCACCATTACCCGGTCGCCAATGATACCTCTGACGTGCCCCTTATGGTAACGAGCGCATCGTGTCATTGCTCTAACAAAAGCGGAGTAGAGCTTGGCAACGGTCTTTGGTTTATGGGTAATGTTTAGCTGGGTTGATCGGCGAATATCAATATATAAAACACAGGTATCAATCAGCTTCGTGCCTTGCCGTTTTGCATCTAGGTTGGGGAAAGTAATTGCGGCATCAGAAGAATGAGGAACATTTTTTGTTTCTGTAACGTCGATATGAAAATCCGCAGCCAAAATGATACTGACTTCTTCTAATATTTCATCGCGCAAATCTTTTATCGTCATTTAAAGTCTACCTACAAGTGATGATAAAAGCCGCCATAAATTTAATATGCCGGGCGTACCAACAATCAATATCGCTAAAAAAATGATCAAAGCACCAATGTTGAAAATGACCAGCTTACGCTTGGTAATCTGGCTGTTAACTGCAATTTGGATAGCTAGATCATCCAGGTAATTCTGAGTGACGGATTCGTTCTCGGGCGGATAATATCGTTCCCATACCCTTTGCTTGTACGCCGCAGGAGCGAAGGTCGCGGCATCGCCGAAATAAAGAAGCGCCTTTGATTGATCTGGGTCTTTGTGGAAGTGATTCAGTAGTGTCTTTGGCAAAAAAGAATAGAGCGCAATCAGCGCAGCTAGTACGAACAACGGCAACGCAAACGTGAAGGCAATTTTCCAATCATCTGCAAGCGCAATGTTGTTGAGATTGCTTACCGAGGCAACGATGGAGGCCGACGCAAACGTCAACAAAGCAGCATTTTTGGTCTCGGCAAATTTTAGGAATTCAACAACCCGGCTCAGGGACAGTGTTAGCGCTCGTTCAAAGGCTTCTTGTTGATCATTTTTCATTGGCTACCCCCAATAGATCGATATTGACCCACACTGGGACACCGTCGCAACGAAAAATTACTTGATTGAGGGAATTCCCCAAGAAAAATAGCAAGATTCTACTTACACCTGCAAAGCGTGTCCCAAGCAGTGTTGATCATAACAAGCGGCGCAGCCACGCCCTACCCCTGCCCCATCAGCGTGAAATACCCCCACGCCGCCACAAAAAACGCGATGACAGCCACAACCGTCAAAGCCTTCTTCGCTTTCGGCCCGAGTGGTTCGCGTGGCTTCTTCGGCGGCACCGGCTTGCGGAACTTCACCACATTGTCGTTCATTTCATCATCGTCCTGACTGTCGCTGCTGAACCCTCTGCCGTCTCCGTGGCATCGGCCTTTTCAATGCTTATCTCTATCAGACCAGAACTATCATAAATATTACCAAGTTTTCACTTCACCCTTGGGGCAAGCTATGTCACTTCCCACAATCAGAGGAATACACAGCCATAGACGGATGGACAAACCGCAGAGCGGAAACAACCCTCTGTGGTATTTTGAATTTTGCGGGTGACGAGAATGAATGACGCCAATACGAGTGGCCGCGACACGAAAAACAGCCAGCCCGATCTGCGCGAGATTCTGGGAACGAACAGGAACGGCAGAAAGAAAAAATCGCGCCGCTATCTCTATATCGCGGCAGCCATTGTGCTGCTCGGCGGTGGCGTCGGTTATTATTATCAGTCGCGCGCGGCTGGCATTGCCTATAACTACACCACCGAAGCGGCCCGCCAGGGTGATCTCTCCGTCATCGTCACCTCCACCGGCTCGGTTCAGCCGACGGATCAGGTCGACATATCGAGCGAATTGTCCGGCACGGTGCGCAAGGTCAATGTCACCTATAACAGCCCGGTCAAGGCCGGAGACGTTCTGGCGGAGCTGGATACCAACAAGCTCGAAGCCGACGTGCAGAGCGCCCGCGCCAAGCTTGCCTCCGCCAAGGCCAATGTGCTGAAGGCGCGCGCCGATCTCGGCTCGGCAAAGACATCCATGGAGCGCCTGCGATCGCTGGTGCAGAACCGGGTCTCCAGCCAGCAGGATCTGGATGCCGCACAATTCACCCACGATGCCGCCGCTGCCACGCTGGAGGTGAACGAAGCGACCGTGCTTTCCGCGGAAGCGGACCTCAGGCTCGCCGAGGTCAATCTCGGCAAGGCCAAGATCGTCTCGCCCATCGATGGCGTCATCCTCACCCGCAGCGTCGATCCCGGCGCCACCGTCGCCTCCTCGCTCAATGCCCCGGTTCTCTTCACCATCGCCGGCGATCTGCGCCACATGGAATTGCAGGTCTCGGTGGATGAGGCCGATGTCGGCAAGGTCGAAACCGGGCAAAAGGCCACGTTTAATGTCGATGCCTATCCCGACCGCAGTTTCCCGGCCGAAATCGAAACGGTTCGTTTCGCCTCCGAAACCGTGTCCAATGTCGTGACCTACAAGGGCATATTGACTGTCGACAATGCGGAACTGCTGCTGCGCCCCGGCATGACGGCGACTGCGAATATCGTCGTCGAAGAAATCAAGGATACGCTGCTGGTGCCGAATTCGGCGCTTCGTTATACGCCGCCGCGCGAATCCGCTTCCCGTGGCGGTGGGTTGATGAGCCTGTTCCGTCCGCCGCGCATGGGCCGTTCGCAGAACCGCGATGCAGGCCAGGCGGCGGCGGGCAAGAGAACGGTCTGGGTGCTGCGCAACAACAATCCGGTCTCCGTCGCCATCGAAACCGGCTCCACCGACGGCCAGCATACCGTGGTAAAATCGGGCGAATTAAAAGCCGATGACCAGGTGATAACCGACGCAACGGCCCGCAACGCCGGCTGACGGAGGAAAACTTGATGCAACAGCCGCCGCTCATCGAATTCCGCGATGTCGTCAAGCAATATGGCCGCGGCGAAGCGACGATCCGCGCGCTCGACGGCGTCAGCCTGTCGATCCGCGAAAAGGAATTCGTCGCCATCATGGGTCCGTCCGGTTCCGGCAAATCCACCTCGATGAACATCATCGGCTGTCTGGATGTACCGACATCGGGCGAATATCTGTTTCAGGGGGTGCCGACCAGCGGCTTCGACAATGAGCATCTGACGCTGCTGCGTCGCCATATGCTGGGTTTCGTGTTTCAGGGCTTCAATCTTCTCTCCCGCACCTCTGCGGTGGAAAATGTCGAGCTGCCATTGGTCTATCGCGGCATGAAGGCGTCTGAACGGCGCGCCCGCGCCATGGAGGCGCTGGCGCAGGTGGGGCTGAAGGGCCGCGAGGATCACACCACGCAGGAGCTTTCCGGCGGCCAGCAGCAGCGTGTGGCCATTGCACGGGCCATTGTCACCCGCCCTGCCCTGTTGCTGGCCGACGAGCCGACCGGCAACCTCGATACGAAAACCAGCAACGAGATCATGGAACTGATCACCGCGCTCAACCGTGACAGGGGCATCACGGTCGTCATGGTCACGCATGAAGAGGATATCGCCGCCCACGCCGGACGCCTCCTGCGTTTCGTCGATGGCCACCTCGCCTCCGACAGTGCCGCGGACAACAAGGAGACATCGGATGTTCTTTGAAACGTCGCGTCTTGCGTTGCGCGCCATCAGCCGCAACCTGCTGCGCTCCTTCCT
Source organism: Agrobacterium sp. NPDC090283 (assembly GCF_044769685.1). NCBI lineage: Bacteria > Pseudomonadati > Pseudomonadota > Alphaproteobacteria > Hyphomicrobiales > Rhizobiaceae > Agrobacterium > Agrobacterium sp. NPDC090283. The sequence continues at coordinate 102,594 of NZ_JBIVYG010000010.1, forward strand.
CACCGTGCTCGGTGTCGTCATCGGCGTGGCCGCCGTCATCGCCATGGTCACCATCGGCAATGGCACGACCGAGCAGGTGAAATCGGAGCTTTCGCGGCTCGGAACCAACATGCTGTTCGTCCGCCCCGGCCAGTTCGGCCCCGGAAGGGCAAGCACCGAAGCCAAGCGCTTCGATGATCGCGATGTCGAGGCCATCCGCAACCAGATATCGGGCATCCGCGCTGTTGCCCCGCAAAACCGCAGCTCCGCCGCGACCGTCATTTTCGGCGGCAAGAACCATCAGACGAGCGTCATCGGCACCACCAATGATTATCTGATCGCGCAGGACTGGACCATCGCACTCGGCCGTGACTTCCAGCCCGCCGAAGATCGCGGCGGCCAGATCGGCTGCATCATCGGGGAAACGGTACGGCAGGAACTCTTCGGCGCGGAAAACCCGGTGGGGCAGACAGTTCGTGTCAGCAACATCTCCTGCCCCGTCATCGGAGTGCTGGCCAGAAAAGGCCAGTCCGGCCTCGGCGACGATCAGGACGACACGATCATCATGCCGCTGAAAATCCACCAGCGGCGCATTGGCGGCACCACCACCATCTCCTCGATCATGGTCTCCGCGCAGGATGGCGTCTCCACCGCCAAGGTGCAGAGCGACCTGCAGAACCTGCTGCGCGAGCGCCGCCGCATCGGCATCGGCCGTGAGGACGACTTCACCGTCAACGACATGACGCAGATCGCGTCCGCCATGACCGGCACGACGACGCTGCTGACCGGGCTTCTCGGCGCGGTCGCCGCCGTCAGCCTGCTGGTCGGCGGCATCGGCATCATGAACATCATGCTGGTGTCGGTGACGGAACGTACCCGCGAAATCGGCATTCGCCTCGCCATCGGCGCTCTGGAAAAACAGGTGCTGACGCAGTTTCTGGTGGAAGCCGTCATGCTGTCGGCCTTCGGCGGCCTCGTCGGCATCCTCACCGGTCTCGGCCTTGCTTATGCCGTCGTCGGTTATCTCAACGTGCCCTTCGTCACCAGCCCGTCGATCATCTTCCTCGCTTTTGCCTTTTCGGCGGCCATCGGGGTGATTTTCGGCTATTTCCCGGCGCGGAGGGCGGCAAGCCTCAGCCCCATCGAAGCGCTCAGGCATGAATGAAAGCTGGATTTCAAACCGCAACCGGCTTTTGGGACAATAGACGGAAACCTCTGGTTCTTCCGGGGGGATTAAACGAACCGCTTTAATCGCCTCGCTAAGGAGCGCGCAAACCAACCCACTCTTCAAGTGCGCACTCTATGTCATCCTGATAGGATGGCACATTTTCCCTCTCACTGATGGCGCGGAGATACACTTCCACGGCAGTCCGTTGCAAAGGGGTCAGCAAAGAGAACTTCTCCTGGCACCCGCATAAATAGGGTGCGAATTCATGTCTGTAGTCGCCATCAAGATCAGCGATCATATAGACAGGCAAATGAAATCGCATTCCTTCAGCATCAAGGAAGGCGGGGCTGCCGGAATGTCTGTTGAGGTCCCTTGGCGGGATCGCCGCCCAATCATTCTTCTCATCGCCAGCGCGGCATGTCGCGCGAACTTCATCATTCGCATAGTCGTCAAGCGCCTGCGCCTCGGAGAGACCGATGCCTCCACCCAAAGTGACACCCGCAAATGCCGCCCGCACAGCGGCTTTGGCATTCGCAATCATATCGGGTTCCGGCCTCATCAAATAGTCTGCCTGTTCAATGATGCGCTCCCCCACTCCCGTCGCCGTGCGCTGTCGGCCAGTCTCCACCCTCAGTCCGTTCGAGCGGGGGGCTATTCAACGCATCACCCTTGGATGCCGCAGATCCCTTTGTCTCCTCCCAGTAAAATGCAAGGCAAACAATACCAACGATCAGCGTCAGGCCAGCCACGACGCTGGCGACGATCAGTCCTATCGTCCAGATATCAATCGAGGCGCTACTGATGTCCATCCCGGTTCACTCCCCACGATCAATCCCGCCGGCGGCCGAAACGCCTTCCCAGAGCATGGAAGGCATACGGTTCCGCACCTCCGCCAAACCTCGCAGACTATCCGATATCCTTGCTGATCTTGCCTCAGGGCGTCAATCGGATAGGCTCGCCCTCCAGTTTACCGGATGGAGTTTGGATGTTCAAATCGGTATCGGACAGCGCTGCCGCCGCTGACGGCGGTTCGCTCGCCCTCTTCGTGGAGCGCGTTGACGGCCAGACGGAGCAGTTTGTGATCAATCGCTCCTTCGCGGCGCGCGGGACGCCTGCCTACAACAAAATCGTATCGAGCCTTCGACGGCTCTCGGCAGACGATTGCCGGCAGATCGCGGCAGCACTTGAGCCGCTATTGATAGTGACGGCCACGATTCATCCCCTGGCGGATTTTATCAACACCCTGAAACAGCAGTCATCGTCGATGCACGACTAACGTGGGAAATGAGTTATTGGAAACGCGAGCTTATTTCTTCCGTCATCCTCGGGCTTGACCCGAGGATCCACGAACATCTCGCGTTGTGCAGTCAGTATGGATCCTCGGGTCAAGCCCGAGGATGACGTCGAGAGTGCGGTGACGCCACTCAAATCAAATGCTCGCCTCAGCCTCGCGCTGCTTCGCCAGTGCCGCCAGATCGGCGGGCTTCAGCTCAACCGATTCACCGCAGCCGCAGGCGGATGTCTGGTTCGGATTGTTGAAGGTGAAGCCGGAGCGCATCTTGGTCACTTCGAAATCCATCTGGGTGCCGAGCAGATAAAGCACGGCGGATGGCTGAACCCAGACCTTCGCCCCTTCGAATTCAACGAGATCGTCCTTCGCATCCGGCTCGGTCACGAGGTCGATGGTATATTCCATGCCCGCGCAGCCGCCCTTCTTGATGCCGACGCGCACGCCCCTGGCATCCGGTCCGGAATTTTCGACGATTGCTTTAACGCGCGAGGCCGCAGCCCCGGTCATGGTCATGATCGCAAAGCCCATGGGCTTAATTCTCCTTCGACAATCGAGTTCAAGGCTCGATGTTTATGGATTTCAATCTAATAGCGCCTGAGAGTCTCATCAAGGGATGACGTCAGTCAAAATCACGTCAGTACCAGCCGACGGCGACCTGCGCTTCTTCCGACATGCGGTCCGGTGTCCACGGCGGATCGAAGGTCATTTCGACGGTAACGCCGGAAACACCCTCGACGGCGCCAACGGCATTTTCCACCCAGCCCGGCATTTCACCGGCCACCGGGCAACCCGGCGCGGTCAGCGTCATGACGATCTTGACCATCCGGTCGTCCTCGATATCGATCTTGTAGACGAGACCGAGTTCGAAGATATCGGCCGGAATTTCCGGGTCGTAGACGGTCTTCAGCGCCGCGATCACATCGTCGCTGAGGCGCGCCAGCTCATCCGGCGGAATGGTGGATACCTTTTCCTGAGCTTCGGTCGCATCCTGGGTCTTTGCAGTGGCTTCGGCAGTCATGGTCTTAAACCTCAATCCTGATCTCTTTAATCCCGATATCAGGCGAAAAATTTGCGCGCATAGTCCAGCGCCTCAACAAGAGAGTCTACTTCGGCGCGGGTATTGTAAAGGCCGAACGATGCCCGGCATGTGGAGGTGACGCCGAACCGTTTCAAGAGCGGCATGGCGCAATGGGTGCCGGCCCGCACGGCAACGCCGCGCCGGTCAATCACCATCGAGACATCATGGGCATGGATGCCCGCAAGCTCGAAGGAGAAGATGCCACCCTTGTCAGGCGCATTCCCGATGATGCGCAGCGAATTGATCTCACGCAGGCGCTCAGCGGCATAAGCGGCAAGATCGGCCTCATGTGCAGCAATCGCGGCACGGCCAAGATTGTCCATGTAATCAAGCGCGTAACCGAGGCCGATCGCCTGCACGATGGGTGGCGTGCCGGCTTCGAAACGGTGCGGCGGCTCGTTATAGGTGACATTGTCTTCGGAAACGTCGAGGATCATCTCGCCGCCGCCCTGGAACGGCCGCATCTCGCGCAGGCGATCGGCCTTGCCATAGAGCACGCCGATGCCCGAGGGACCGTAAAGCTTGTGGCCGGTCATCACATACCAGTCGCAATCGATATCGCGCACATCGACCGGCATGTGAACCGCGCCCTGCGAACCATCGATCAATACCGGGATGCCGCGCTCATGGGCGATGCGGCAGATTTCCTTGACCGGCAAAATGGTGCCGAGCGCATTCGACATATGGGTGATGGCAACGAGCTTGGTGCGCTCCGTCAGGCTCTTTTCGAAAGCCTCGATATGAAACGCGCCGTCGTCATCAACAGGTACCCAGACGAGCTTCGCACCCTGCCGCTCGCGGATGAAATGCCACGGCACGATATTGGAATGATGCTCCATGATCGAGATGACGATCTCGTCGCCCTCGCCGATCTTGGGCATGCCGTAACCATAGGCGACCGTATTGATCGCCTCGGTGGAGGATTTGGTAAAGACGATCTCGTCCACCGAACCGGCGTTCAGGAACCGGCGCACCTTTTCGCGCGCCGCCTCATAGGCGTCTGTTGCGGCATTGGAGAGGAAATGCAGGCCGCGATGCACATTGGCGTATTCGTTCGCATAAGCATGCGAAACGGCGTCGATCACCACCTGCGGTTTTTGAGCGGACGCGCCGTTGTCGAGATAGACCAGCGGCTTGCCATAGACCTCGCGCGACAGGATCGGAAAATCCTTGCGCACGGCTTCGATGTCATAAGGGGCCGCCATTGCGGTCTGGTCCATTTCTCAGGCCCTTTCATGGTGCTCCTCTGGAGAGCTCCGGGGTTCGCACAGCGTTACCGCCGCTTTACGTCATCCTCGGGCTTGTCCCGAGGATCTATCCACGTGCACGCTTGTCGAACCGGCGTAAATCCTCGGGACAAGCCCGAGGATGACGACGGAGAAGTTGCTAAGCGTGATGTTCCAGCCAGCCGGAGATGATCATCTCCAGCGCCTCTACCAGATTTTCTTCTTCCAGTTCCTCGACGATCTCGGCGACGAAGGCATTGACGAGCATCGCCCGTGCCTTTGCCCGCGGCACGCCGCGCGCCATCAGGTAATAGAGATGGTTGTCGCTGATATCGGCAACCGTCGCACCATGGCCGCACTGAACGTCATCGGCGAAGATTTCCAGTTCCGGCTTTGCCGAGAACTCACCATCGTCAGACATCAGCAGCGTATTGCACGCCATTTTCGCATCGGTCTTCTGGGCATCGGGCGCCACCCGGATCATGCCCTGGAAAATGCCCTTGGCACGGTCGAACACCACGTTGCGGAACACTTCCGTCGAGGTCGTGTTCGGCACGTTGTGACCAAGAACCATCGTCACGTCGGTATGGGTTTCGCCACCCAAAAGGTTGACGCCACGAACGATGAGATCAGTGCCCTCGCCTTCCACGTCGATGCGCAGTTCCTGCCGCACCAGCTTGCCGCCGGCATTGACAATGAACAGACGGATTTTGGCATCCGCGCCGATTTTCATGCGCAGCTGGGCAAGATGGATATCGGCTGCACCCTGTTGCTGCAGGATGATCCAGGTCACTTCCGCGCCGTCTTCAACGACGATGTCGGTAACGGAGGAAACAAAGGCTGCATCGGACGTCACCGAAAGGTGACGCTCGATGACGGTTGCCTTGGAACCCTTGCCGAAACGAACCGGGAAGCGGCTGTGAACCTGGCCTGCGCCATGGACTGCCTGTAATTCGATCGGCTTTTCGATATCGGCATCGGCCGGAATGTCGAGCACCAGACCATCACGCACGAAGCTGCCGTTGATGCGGCCGATCGCGTCATCCTTGCTGGCTTCCGCAAGACCTGCGGCCGCGGAACCGTCAGCCAGGCTTTCGGCAAAGCGCGATACGCGGATGTCTTCGATCTTGCCGATATCGGCCGTACCGTGCTGCATATAGGCAACCAGAGAGCCGGCAACCGTCGGCGCCTGCTTCTCGATAACCGGCGCGGGCCGGTCTTCCGGAACGGCACGCAGCAGGCTCTTCAGATCGGTATAGTGCCATGCCTCAATGCGACGGGTCGGAAGACCGCCGGTCTTCAGATCATCGAACAGCACGTCGCGTGCGGCAACCACGGCGCCATCGCCGGGCAATTCGCTGAACTTGGCGGTATAGGCGTCGACCAGCGCGGTTTCCGCAGGCGTCAGCCGGTTGGTAGCTTGAATGTTCATGGACATCACCTCCTGGCCCGACTTAGGCCGCTTCACCGATGATGTCGGCGTAACCGTTGTTTTCCAGTTCCAGCGCCAGCGCCTTGTCACCCGAGCGGATGATCTTGCCCTTGTAGAGAACGTGAACGCTGTCAGGCACGATGTAATCGAGCAGGCGCTGATAGTGGGTGATGACGACAGTGGCGCGATCCGGCGACTTCAGCGCGTTGACGCCGTCAGCCACGATCTTCAGGGCGTCGATATCGAGACCGCTATCGGTTTCGTCGAGAACGCAGAGCTTCGGCTCCAACAGCGCCATCTGCAGGATTTCAGCGCGCTTCTTCTCACCACCGGAGAAGCCGACGTTCAGCGGACGCTTCAGCATCTCCATGTCGATCTTCAGATCGCCGGCTGCTTCCTTGACGCGGCGGATGAAGTCCGGCGTCGTCAGCTCGGACTCGCCGCGCGCCTTGCGCTGCTCGTTCATCGCAACCTTGAGGAACTGCATGGTGGCGACACCGGGAATTTCCACCGGATACTGGAAGGCAAGGAAGATGCCCTTGGCCGCACGCTCGGCGGCATCCAGTTCCAGAATGCTTTCGCCGTTGTAAAGAATGTCACCGGAAGTGACTTCATAATCTTCGCGGCCCGACAGGATGTAGGACAGCGTCGACTTGCCGGAACCGTTCGGCCCCATGATGGCGGCAACCTCACCGGCGGCAACCTTCAGATTGAGACCCTTGATGATCTCAGTTTCGGTATCGGCGATCTTTGCGTGCAGGTCGATGATTTCAAGCATGTTCAATTCTCTCGATCTTGTTTTCTCTTTCTCGAAGAGAAACGTTCAAATATCTCTGGTCTAAGTCCTTCGGTCAGCCAAAATATCGCTGCCAACACGAGACCGCTGCCTATCAGAAGAGGCTTGGCGAAAGTCCACCCCGCGAGCAGCCCGCCAACTCCAACAAAAACGCCGCACATCGATACGAACATGCAGACCAGTAGAAGTAGCGCGGGGCCGCCAAGCCGGGATGTCTCCATCAGCCCACGCTTCCTTCCAGCGAAATGCCGATCAGCTTCTGCGCTTCCACGGCAAATTCCATCGGCAGCTCCTGAATGACTTCCTTGACGAAGCCGTTGACGATCAGCGCGATGGCCGCTTCTTCCGGAATGCCGCGCTGCAGGCAATAAAACAGCTGGTCTTCGGAAATCTTCGACGTCGTCGCCTCGTGCTCGAAATGAGCGGAGGAGTTCTTCGCCTCGATATAGGGCACGGTATGCGCGCCGCACTTGTCGCCGATCAGCAGACTGTCGCACTGCGTGAAGTTGCGCGTGTTGGTCGCCTTGCGGTGGGCAGACACCTGGCCGCGATAGACGTTTTCCGAAAAACCGGCGGCAATGCCCTTGGCGATGATGCGGCTCGAGGTGTTCTTGCCGAGATGGATCATCTTGGTGCCACTATCGATCTGCTGGTGGCCGTTGGAGACCGCGATCGAATAGAATTCGCCACGGCTGTCATCGCCGCGCAGAATGCAGGACGGGTATTTCCAGGTAATCGCCGAGCCGGTTTCCACCTGCGTCCATGAAATCTTCGAACGGTCACCACGGCAATCGCCGCGCTTGGTCACGAAGTTGTAGATGCCGCCCTTGCCTTCCTTGTCGCCCGGATACCAGTTCTGGACGGTGGAATATTTGATTTCGGCATCATCAAGCGCCACGAGTTCAACCACGGCGGCGTGAAGCTGGTTCTCGTCGCGCTGGGGAGCGGTGCAGCCTTCCAGATAGGAGACGTAGGCACCCTCTTCGGCGATGATCAGCGTGCGCTCGAACTGGCCGGTGTTCTTTTCGTTGATGCGGAAATAGGTGGAAAGCTCCATCGGGCAGCGAACACCCTTCGGCACGAACACGAAGGAACCGTCGGTAAAGACAGCGGAGTTCAGCGTCGCGTAGAAATTGTCCGTCGTCGGAACGACCGAGCCGAGATATTTCTTCACCAGTTCCGGATGCTCGCGCACGGCTTCCGAAATCGACATGAAGATCACACCGGCTTTGGCCAGTTCCGCCTTGAAGGTCGTGACGACCGAGACGCTGTCGAACACGGCATCCACCGCCACCTGGCGCTTTTCAACACCGGCGAGGATTTCCTGTTCCTTCAGCGGAATGCCGAGCTTTTCATAGACCTTCAGAAGCTCTGGATCGACTTCATCGAGCGACTTTGGGCCGGGCGTGCTTTTCGGCGCCGCGTAATAATAGAGGTCGTTGAAGTCGATCTTGGGATAGCTGACGCGCGCCCAGGTCGGCTCTTCCATCGTCAGCCAGCGCTTGTAAGCCTCAAGACGCCATTCCAGCATCCATTCGGGCTCCTGCTTCTTGGCCGAGATGAAACGGATCACCTCTTCCGAAAGGCCCTTCGGGGCCTTGTCGACTTCGATATTGGTTTCGAAGCCGTATTTGTACTGGTCCACATCGATCTGGCGTACCTGATCGATCGTTTCCTGAACCGCTGCCATGTCGTTCTCCAATCTCGCCGGAGCCAAGGTCCGGAGGCTTGTCAACGTATCAAGGCGGAAAGCCGCCTTATTCATCTTCGGGCAAATCGTTCCGAGCCGTCAGCCGGGGCGGAGCTTATACCCATGTAGGTGCGGGATGGCGCTTTTCACACATCCCGGCAAGCGGAAAATTGCTATTCCGCAATTCTTTGCCGCATTTTCAAGCGGCCTGACCGGAAAGCTTGCGCCGCCCGGCAATTTTCGTGAACGCCGCAAGCGTCCTGTCTATATCCGCCTCGTCAGTCGCATGGCCAAGCGAAATCCTGAGCGCGCCGAGCTTGGGATCACGCCCCATCGCGCTCAGCACATGGCTTTCCCCCACCTTGCCGGACGAGCAGGCCGAACCGGCAGACAACGCTATACCCTCGATATCGAAGGCGATCTGTCCCGTTTCAGCCTTCATGCCCGGGAGGGTGAAAAACGTGGTATTGCCGACACGGGCGACATCCTCGCCGTGAATGATCACGTCGGGTGCAGCCGACCGCATGCCATCTTCCAGCCGCGCCCGCAAGGCGGCAAGACGCGCCGCTTCAACGTCCACATTCCGCGTCGCAATAGCAGCCGCAGCACCGAAACCGATCACGGACAGGGTGTTTTCCGTACCCGAGCGATGCCCCTTTTCCTGCCCGCCGCCATGGATCAGCGGCTTCGGCATCATCACCTCGCCGCGCGAGATGAGAGCGCCTGCACCCTTGGGGCCGCCAAGCTTGTGGGACGAGATGACGAGGAAATCGGCATCGAGAACATTGATATCGAGCGGAATGCGACCTGCCGCCTGCACGGCATCGACAACCATCAAACCACCTGCCGCATGCACCAGCCGCGCCGCTTCCGCCACTGGCTGAACTATTCCCGTCTCATTATTCACCAGCATGCAGGCAACCATCGGCAGGCCGGCGGAAGCATCATGCGACGCCAGCAGCGCCTCGAGCGCCGCAAGGTCAAGCACACCCGCTGACGTAACGGGAACTTCCGTTACGTCATCCTTGCCGAACCGGCCGCCTTCGCGGAACGCCGGATGTTCGATGGCCGAAACGTAAAGGCGGCTGACCCGCACCGGGCTGCGCCCCATTTTGAATTGGGGTGTCAGCACCAGATTGGCAGCTTCCGTCGCCCCGCTGGTGAAGGTGACATGGGCGGCCTGCGCACCGGCAAGGGCTGCAACCTCGCGGCGGGCGGCCTCGATGGCGGCGCGGGCCGCACGCCCTTCCCGATGAACCGAAGACGGGTTGCCGGCAAGATCGAGCGCGGAGACAAGACCATCACGCACGGCGGGCAAAAGCGGCGCCGTGGCGTTCCAGTCCATATATGTACGCGTTAAACCCGTCATAGCGGAAAAGCTTCGCTCAATCTTATATGCGCCAAAACGCATTTTTCTTGAAATTACAGTTGCGCTTGCCTTATGACACGACCCGAGTGCTTGAGCACACGCAAAGTTTCGAATTATTCTAAACTGCGTTCTAGAAAAGATGACACAGTTCGTCAAGTCTTCTCATCGGAAGAATGCGGTTCGGGAATGAAAAAACACGACCGGAGTACCAATGCCCGAAGTCATCTTTAACGGCCCTGCGGGTCGCCTCGAAGGCCGTTATCAACCCTCCAAGGAAAAGAGCGCGCCGATCGCGATCATTCTTCATCCGCACCCGCAGTTTGGCGGGACGATGAACAACCAGATCGTCTACCAGCTCTTCTATCTTTTCCAGAAGCGCGGCTTCACGACGCTCCGGTTCAACTTCCGTTCCATTGGCCGCAGCCAGGGCGAATTCGACCACGGCGCCGGCGAACTTTCCGATGCCGCCTCCGCGCTCGACTGGGTGCAGAGCCTGCATCCCGATTCGAAAAGCTGCTGGGTCGCCGGTTACTCCTTTGGCGCCTGGATCGGCATGCAGCTTCTGATGCGCCGTCCGGAAATTGAAGGTTTCATGTCGATTGCGCCGCAGCCCAACACCTACGACTTCTCCTTCCTCGCCCCCTGCCCGTCCTCCGGCCTCATCATCAACGGCGATGCCGACAAGGTCGCGCCTGAAAAGGACGTGAACGGCCTCGTCGAGAAGCTGAAGACCCAGAAGGGCATCCTCATCACCCACCGCACCCTTCCCGGCGCCAACCACTTCTTCAACGGCAAGGTGGATGAGCTGATGGGCGAATGCGAGGACTATCTCGACCGCCGCCTGAATGGTGAGCTTGTGCCGGAACCGGCGGCGAAGCGTATTCGGTGATTGGCGACGCAGTGTCGCGACGGGGTTTGATCTGGCCACAATGATTGACGGTGGGTGGGGCTTACCCCCCTCTGCCCTGCCGGGCATCTCCCCCTCAAGGGGGGAGATTAGCAGGAGGCTTGCTCTTCGCCTCAGCTGCAACGTTCAAGATGGCCGATAGGTCGCCACGATTCGATCTCCCCCCTTGAGGGGGAGATGCCCGGCAGGGCAGAGGGGGGTAAGCCACACCCACCGTCTTCTATTAAACCTTCACCAAAATCCCACCCGTCACCGCCTCCTTCACCCCCGTCGTCCCCGGATAGGTCAGCGGTAACCCCTGAAGCGAGCGCACCGCCAGATAGGCCCAGGCCTCCGCTTCCATCGCTCCGCCATCAAACCCCGCCTCTTCCGCCGCGATCACCCGCGCACCCGACTTTCCTGCAAGCTCGGCAAATTCCGCCACGATCACCGGATTGAGCCGCCCGCCACCGCAAACCACATAGGTTTTCGCCGCTTCCGGCAGATAACTCGCCGACTTCAGAATGGCAGCACCCGTCAGATGCGCCAAGGTCCGCGCGCCATCCGCCAGCGAGAGCTTGCCCTTTTTCGGCGGCGCGAAATCGCCGCGGTCGAGCGAACGACGGATATTGGCCGAAAAAAACGGGCTCTCCATATACCGCGCCACCAGCCAGGCCACGACGCTGCCGCCGGCCGCCGTCTTGCCGCCCTTGTCGAAGGCCTTGCCGGTATGCGCCTCGATCCACTGGTCGATCAGCATATTGCCGGGGCCGCTGTCGAAAGCGGCAAGTCGGCCAGCCTCACCGATATAGGTGAGATTGGAGATGCCGCCGATATTGACGAAAACGGCCGGCGTTTCGAACCCATCTGGCAGATTGGCGGAAAGCGCCATGTGATAAGCGGGAATGAGCGGCGCGCCCTGCCCGCCATGCACCATGTCGTTGGCCCGCATGTCGTACACCACATCGATACCGGTTTCGGAGGCCAGCAGCGCGCCGTCGCCGATCTGTACGGTCAATGCCTCATCAGGCCGGTGCAGCACGGTCTGTCCATGAAAGCCGATCACATCGATGTCACCGGGCTGAAGCCCGTGACGATGGAGAAAGGATTTCACCGCCGCCGCATGGGCAAGCGTCAGCTTGCGCTCGGCCTCCGCCAGATCGCCGGGGCGTTCACGCCTGTCGACGATGGATTTGGCCGTGACCAGCGCCTTCTGCCAGACGGCGCGCAGGCCCGGATCATAGGGAAAATAACCGCTCGGACCGTGCCGCACCACGCTTTCGCCATCCGTGCGCAACAGGGCGATATCGATGCCGTCCATCGATGTGCCGCTCATCAGCCCGATCGCCGTTTTGATCTCGCCCACCTGCCGCTCCCCTGCATTCTCGAATCATGATGACGTGAATCCAGACATTCATGGCCGAAACGGGTGCACATTTCAAAAAACAATGATAAAGCCGCGACGTTCATTGGTTCTCGATGACAGCAAAGATCAAACCAGAAAGTAAAAGGTTATGTCCAGGTTCAAGTCCGATTTCCTCCGCACGCTCGATGAGCGCGGCTTCATTCACCAGATCTCCGATGAGGCAGGTCTCGACGAACTGTTCGCCAAGGAAACCGTGACCGCCTATATCGGCTATGACCCGACGGCCTCCAGTTTGCATGTCGGCCACCTCACCCAGATCATGATGCTGCACTGGATGCAGAAGACCGGCCATCAGCCGATCTCGCTGATGGGCGGCGGCACCGGCATGGTGGGCGATCCCTCCTTCAAGGAAGAGGCCCGCAAGCTGATGACGATCGACATGATCGAGGACAACATCACCTCGCTCAAGCACGTCTTCGCCAACTACCTCGATTATGACCGCGCCAATAATCCGGCGCTGATGATCAACAATGCCGACTGGCTGCGTGGTCTAAACTACCTCGAATTCCTGCGCGATGTCGGCCGCCATTTCTCGGTCAACCGCATGCTGTCCTTCGACAGCGTGAAGACGCGGCTTGATCGCGAGCAGTCGCTATCCTTCCTCGAATTCAACTACATGATCCTGCAGGCCTACGACTTCGTGGAGCTGAACCAGCGCACCGGCTGCCGCCTGCAGATGGGCGGCTCGGACCAGTGGGGCAACATCATCAACGGCATCGACCTCGGTCACCGCATGGGGACACCGCAGCTTTACGCGCTGACCTCGCCGCTGCTGACCACCTCTTCCGGTGCGAAAATGGGCAAGTCGGCTTCCGGCGCGGTATGGTTGAACAAGGATCTGCTGCCCGTCTATGATTTCTGGCAATACTGGCGCAATACGGAAGATGCCGACGTCGTTCGCTTCGCCAAGCTCTTCACTACGCTGCCGATGGATGAGATCGCCCGTATCGCCGCCCTTGGCGGATCGGAAATCAACGAGGCGAAAAAAATCCTCGCAACGGAAGTGACGGCGATCCTGCATGGCCGCGCCGCGGCGGAAGAGGCAGCGGAAACGGCGCGCAAGACCTTCGAGGAAGGCGCGCTCGCCGAAAACCTGCCCTCCATCGAGGTTCCGGCCTCCGAACTCGAAGCCGGCCTCGGCGTTCTCTCGCTCATCGTCCGCGCCGGTCTCGCCGGCTCGAATGGCGAGGCCCGCCGCCACGTTCAGGGCGGTGCGGTGAAGATCAACGATATCGGCGTTTCGGATGAGCGCCAGACGGTTGGTGCAGGTGAAGTGACCGGCGACGGCGTCATCAAGCTATCGGTCGGCAAGAAGAAGCACGTTCTGGTTCGCCCGGCGTAAAACATCCTGTCGAGGACTGCGAAAGCGCTCCTCGATGCGCCGATAAATCCGCCACTCCCGTCATGCCGGACTAGATCCGGCATCCAGTCACGGCGCGTCTGCGCCGTGAAAGGGCTCTTTCGCGATCAAGGACTTGATCGCGCTAGACCCCGGATCAGGTCCGGGGTGACGGAGTGAGGATGCAACCTTTCTCGCCAAACATCCGCTAGAGCCAGGCTTTCTGGCGCTCCATTCACTGAAACTCGAAAATCTGCCGGAAGACGCCCGGTGCGATCAGCGACAGCGGATTGATCGTCAGCTTCGGCTGGTCCGTCTGGCCGGAGAGTTTGAAGGTAATGCCGAGCAACCCCCGGTCGCGGCCATTGCCGAGGAAGATGCCGATGAAGGGCAGTTCCCCGAACAGCCGGTTGAGGCCATAAGCGGGCATGAAGGTGCCGGTCATGTCCATGCGGCCACTCTGGTCCTTCAGCAGCCCCTGGAAGGTCGCGCCGATCTGTTCGCCGCGCACGACGCCGTTTTCCACCGCCACGGAACCATTGACGTAAACCAGCCGGGCAAAACCGCGCTGGAACTTCTCCGAGCTGACATCGATATTGCGGCGCACCGCATTGTTGAGGCTCCTGCCGTCCTCGCCCGTCGGCGTGGCGACGATGTCCTGCAGCTTGGCTTCGTTGACGACGGCAAAATTGCGCAGGTCGAGCGATCCGCTCCAGTCGCTGCCATTGGAAGTCGTCAGCGCAAGGTTGAGAAGGCCGCCGCGAATGCGGCTGTAGATATTGGCGAAACGGGCGAGCGACCCCGCATCGCTGCTGGTCAGCGTCACCGTTCCCGTCGACCCGCGATTGGTGGTCTGCGCCACCACCGCCTGGCCATTGCCGGTGACGCCACGGAAATCGATCGAGCGGACCTTGCCGTCCCGCACGCTGACATCGGAACTGACATTGGCGAGGATTTCGTCGTTGAACCCGTAGACCTTGTCGAATTGCGTCTTGATGGCAAGGGATGGCTGCGAACGCGACGTGCCATCGCCGCCGCTGGAAGAGCTGCGCAGCTTCGAGAGGAAAGGCCTGACATCTGCGGATTTTCCCGATGCATTGATGACATAGCCGTTTTTCGAAGCGGCAACCGAAACGGCGTAATTATCGGAGGGCGACAGTTGCACGCGGCTGAGATCGGCTGAAATCAGCCCGTTCTTGCTGAAGGCAATATCGCCGGCAGCGCCGAAGCCGTCGCCATCGAGCGAAAAGTCGCTGATCGTCGTGCGCCCCTCTCCCGTTTCAATGGTGAAGGTGGCACTGGCGGGAATGCCGATGCCCTTGCTCCAGCCGAGCCCGGGCAGAATGATCGACGCCTTGGTCAGATCGAGCCGGATATCCTGGCGTTTCGGGTCGGCACCGTCGATTTCAATCGCCGTGGTGCCGCCAAGGACGGTGGACAGTTCCGGGGCGAGCTTTGCGACCTGCGTTTCATTCAGGTTTGCCTTCAGCGACAATGTCGGCGCGATATCGCTGTTCTTGCGCACCGGCTCGGTCATCACGATGTCCATCGGCACGTCATCCACGCGGCCCTTGCCCTTCAGCTTGAGCTGGCGGTCGTCCAGCGTCATGAAACCGTCGAGCGCCGTCACCTTGTGGCCGGCAAAGGGCTTGGTCAGCGACAGGTTCTTGAGGTCGAGATCGGCGGTCCACACCGGCGGAGGCGGATTGTGGCTGGAAAGCAGGCCAACGGTCAGGTTGGCATGGGCTTTGACATCGCCGGTGAAATCCTCCGGCTTGAACTGCGTGTCCTTGAGCGCATTGATGGGCTTGAGCGCCGCAAGCTCGGCCACGGCATCGGCCGTACCCGACACGTTCAGTTCGAGATTGCCGAGCAGCGGCTTATCGTAAACAGCGGAAATGAGAAAACGGCTGTTCTCCAGCGCAAGCGACCGGTTCGACGGGAAATAGGATGTGCCCCGCTTGATATCGACGGCCATCTTGCCGCCCACGAGATCGAAATGGGCGTCGACATCGCGCAGCGGCGGAATGTCGCCGGTGGTATTGAGACGCGTATCGTCGATATCGAAGCGGATCTGCATTTCGCTTTCGCCGAGCACCAGCGGGCAACCGGGGCCGCACATCCGTCCCTGCGGGATGAAGATCGCGATTGAACCATTGGTGACGGTGCCGCCGTAGAGATTGGACACCACCCAGTCGCGCGGCTTATGCGCCATCCAGAACGGCCAGAGCTGCTTGACCGCGGTGGCCTCCATCTTCGGAATCTGCCCGCCGAAACTGATTTCCGGCGACCCCTGGCCAAACCGAATTTTCAGCGATCCCGCCATGTCTCCGAGCGGGCCTGTGACATAAAGCGAGGGAACGTCGAGCTGCTTCGTCGCCGCCGTAAAATGCCCGTCCGCCTTCAGGCTGAACGGAACCGGGGCCTCGCCCGAAGCTTCGGACGAAGCAACGCCATTGTCGATCCGCAGCGAAAGACCGAAACCGTCTTCCGTATCGCTGATTTCACCCGCGACCGGAATAATTGTCCGCCCCAGCTCCAACCGCGAATTCTCGATGACAAGGGTGCTTTTTGCAAAATCGTAATGCGCATTGACGGTGCCCGCCGTGAAGGTCTGGGCTTCGCCGCCGATCCGGAGCGTTCCGTTGCCCATGCCGAGGGAGACATCCAGCCGCGGCTCCTGCCCTTCCGTGGCCCGCCGCGCGACAATATTGACACCGGTCTTGACGTTCAGGCCTTCATGGAGATTGCCGTCGGGATCGTATTTTTCCAGAAACGGGCCGATATCGAAACCGTCGATGCGGGCCTCGAAGCCGTTGATCACACCGCCCGCGCCGGAGGTCTTGAGCGCCACGCTGGCAATTTCACCGTTAAACAGCGTTTCCCCGTCAAGCGAATATCCGCCCTGCTGATCCGGCGTCAGCGACAGTTCGCGCACTTCGATGGTCCGCGGCTTGCCCAACTCGCCGGGCGGCAGGTGAACCGAAACACTGGAAATATCGATTTCCTCGGTTCCGCTGCTCAGGAAAGCCTGGGCGAGCTTGTCGAGTTGCCCGAAGGCCTCCTGCAATTGCTGCGGCACGGCGTCGAGCTTGATGCTGGTGAGATCGAACCCGTTACCCCTGGGCAAAAGCGCCGTATCGAGCTCCATCCCGTCGGCCTCGAGGCTCTCCACCGAGACACGGCCGGCCAGAAGCGCAAGCGGATCGAGCGCCATGCCGATCGCCCGCGCCCGGCTCATATGCTGGCCGGATTCCTTCTCGATGATATCCACGTCCTCCGCCACCAGCGCAAGGCGCAGCCCGGTGGAAAACCTGATCGCCGAGGAGCCGATCCGCGCGCTGTAGTGCGGCCCGAGCGCCCTTTCCAGCGCCTGCTGCGCCTGGCTGGAAAGCGTCGCATCGATCGATCCCGTCTCGACGGAAAGAATGATGCCGCCGATGGAGAGGAAGGCCAGCACGAAAAGTGCTGAGAAAATCTTGATGAAGGCACGCGCCATGGAGCGTGGCGCCGGGCAATGCACGATGATGGGATCTTCGGCCTGTGCCGAAGGAAGATCATGCAGCGCAATGATATCGCGCCTGCTGAACTTGACCTTTTCACCCCTGACTTCAGCCATACGCCCGTGTTTGCCCTTGAATAGCTTCTGTTTCGCCGCAACACCGGAGCGGGATGGCGAAAAGTGTAAGCGGTTTTCGTCTGGAATCCCGCTTTAATTCTTTAATCCAGATCACGATTGAGAATGAAGGTCGAAATGATCTTAATTCTCAATCGTGATCTGGACGACGCGCGGTTTCGCTATATATCGAATGTGGCGACTTTCCCTCAACATCCCGGCGAAAGAAAGGTAGATTATGACAGACTTGACGATTGGCGGTGCCGCTCCCGATTTTACTTTGCCCCGTAACGGTGAAGGGACGGTGACATTGTCCAAACTGCAAGGCAAGGCGGTCATCCTCTATTTCTACCCGAAGGACGATACTTCCGGCTGCACCGCAGAAGCCATCGACTTCAGCGCCCTGGGCGGCGAGTTCGAGGCAGCCAATGCCGTCGTCATCGGCATTTCGCCCGACAGCGTCAAAAGCCACGACAAGTTTGCGGCAAAACATTCCCTTTCCGTCATGCTCGCGTCCGACGAGGAGAGGAAGGTTCTGGAAGCCTATGGCGTCTGGAAGGAAAAAAGCATGTATGGCAAAAAATACATGGGCGTCGAACGCACCACTTTCCTCGTGGCCCCGGATGGAAAAATCGCGGAAATCTGGAACAAGGTGAAGGTCGCGGGCCACGCACAGGCCGTTCTCGAGGCTGTGAAGAAGCTCTGAGGGACCAACCCGTCGTGACGCCCCCGTTCAAAATCATTTCGCTCCGAGGCGGCGCGACGGATGCGATCGTGAGCGCCGATCTCGACAGAAAGACCGCGCTCGCGCAGGAAACGGCGACACGCTGGTTCGAACGCCGCCTGTCGCTGCGTTCCCCGCTCGACCCGCCGCTGCCTGAGCGGCCGGGCAGGCCCGAGAGGCCGGAACTCGTTCCGCCGACCGCCGTGGAACGCCGCTCCCTTCACAGCGTCAGGGGCCGCATCGCGCTGCTGCATGCCATAGCCCATATCGAACTCAACGCCGTCGATCTCGCGCTCGATATCGTCGCCCGTTATGCCAGCGAGCCGGTGCCGCATTCCTTTTTCAATGGCTGGATGCAGGTGGCCTTCGAGGAGGCGAAACATTTCCGGCTGGTGCGGGACAGGCTCAGGAGCCTCGGCGCAGACTATGGCGATCTGCCGGCCCATGACGGGCTCTGGCAGGCCGCCCATGCCACCCGCAACGATCTCACCGCACGGCTCGCCGTCGTCCCGCTCATCCTGGAAGCGCGTGGGCTGGACGTCACCCCTTCCCTGCAGGCGAAGATGCGCGAGACCGGCGATCTCGAAAGCGCCGCCGTTCTCGACGTCATCTATAATGACGAAAAGGGCCACGTCGCCATCGGCGCGAAATGGTTCCGGTTCCTGTGCGCCCGTGAAAAGAAGGACCCGGCCGCAACCTTCAGGCAGCTGGTGCGCGCCAATTTCCGCGGCCCGCTGAAACCGCCCTTCAACGACCTTGCCAGGGCCGAAGCTGGCCTGACGCCTTCCTTTTACCGCTCGCTCACATCCGTCAGCCAATAGCCGACAACGCCGAAACGCCTCTCCGGCAAAACTTCGTTAACCTTAACGAATTATGATTTCCCTTAAGAAATCGGCCAGTCCGGAGAGAGATTGTGACTGATACGGCGGAAAACCGGGTATTCGGCAAAAAGCGTGAGCCGCACGTGCTCATTCTCGCGCGCGGCGAAAGCGTGCGGCACATGACCATCCGGCCATGGATGGCGGCGCTTGCCGGCTGCACGATCGGCCTTTTTTCGCTCGGTTATCTCGGCGCAACAGGCTATCTCATTTTGCGTGACGACCTGATCGGCGCAACCATGGCGCGCCAGACCCGCATGCAGAACGACTATGAAGACCGCATTGCAGCGCTCAGAGCCCAGGTGGACCGCGTCACCTCCCGGCAGTTGCTCGATCAGCAAATCGTTGAAAAGAAAGTGGAAAAGCTGCTGGAACAGCAGGCGGCGCTGACCTCCCGGCACGGCCGCATGAGTGAATTGCTGGAACGCGCCGAAAATTCCGGCATCGCCGCCTCCCCGGCCGCGCCCTCGTCCCTTTCGAACGCCATGGCGCCGGAAAAACGCGCCGATCTCTCCAGCGGCCTTTCGGCCATTGAAAAGCTGATGGCGCCGCGCAAGGCGCAGGCGGAAAAACCCGCCACATCGGACAGACGCGCCGCATACGTCCCCGAAGCGGGCGAAACGCCGTCCGACCGGGCCGACCGGGTGTTTTCCAAGGTGACACTGTCGCTGAAGGATATCGAACGCCAGCAGATATCGCGCATCGCCCGACTGACCAGCGACGCGGAGGACAAGGCGAATGCGATGCAGGACATCATCCGGCAGGCGGGCCTTAAAATCGAAGAGAACGGCAACGACGACATAGGCGGCCCCTATGCCGATCCCGAGCGCGGTGAAACCGATCCTTTCAACCTGTCGCTCACCAATCTCGACAATGCGCTGAACCGGCTCGACATCGTCAAGGAAACCGCGACCACCCTTCCCTTCGGCAACCCGGCTCCCGGCCGGGCGATCACCAGCCGATTCGGCAACCGGATGGACCCGTTTCTCGGCCGCCCGGCCCTGCATACCGGCATCGATTTTCGCGCCGAAACCGGTGCTGACGTCAAATCCACCGGCGCGGGCAAGGTGACCATTGCGGAAAACTCCGGCGGCTACGGCAATATGGTCGAGATCGATCACGGCCAGGGTGTCTCGACGCGATTCGGCCATCTCTCCGCCATTCTGGTGAGAGCCGGCGACAAGGTCGAAGCCGGCGATGTCATCGGCCGCGCCGGCAGCACCGGCCGCTCCACCGGTCCGCATGTGCATTACGAAGTGCGCCGCAACGACACGCCTGTTGATCCCATGCGGTTCCTGATCGCCGGAACGGAACTCAAAACCTATTTAAAATAGCAGCCCGATTTTAAGGCTTTTTTTGCGCTTTTTACGATAAATCGCTGAAATCTGCACCAAAGGCCCAGAAGCCCCGCCCGAAGCCCGCTGTTTCGCGCGCTTTTCCCGTTGTTTCCTTGACTTTCCGGCAATTTGGGCCTATCCCCGCGCCAAGTCTTTGCAAGTGCCGTTGCGGCACGCAGGTGTTCTTACCGAACCAGAACGGAAAAAGTTCTTCCTTTGACAACATTCTCTGATCTTGGCCTGAGCCAAAAAGTTCTTTCCGCTATTGCAGATGCCGGCTACACGACGCCGACACCCATTCAGGCTGGCGCCATTCCGCCGGCGCTGGAAAAGCGTGATATCTGCGGTATCGCACAGACCGGCACGGGCAAAACCGCCTCCTTCGTTCTGCCGATGCTCACCCTGCTCGAGAAGGGCCGTGCGCGCGCCAGAATGCCGCGCACCCTGATCCTCGAGCCGACCCGCGAACTTGCAGCGCAGGTGGCGGAGAATTTCGAGAAATACGGCAAGAATCACAAGCTGAACGTCGCCCTCCTCATCGGCGGCGTGTCCTTCGAAGACCAGGACCGCAAGCTTGAGCGCGGCGCCGATGTTCTCATCTGCACCCCCGGCCGTCTTCTCGACCATTGCGAGCGCGGCAAGCTTTTGATGACCGGCGTGGAAATCCTCGTCATCGACGAAGCCGACCGCATGCTGGATATGGGCTTCATTCCCGATATCGAGCGCATCGCCAAGATGATCCCCTTTACCCGCCAGACGCTGTTCTTCTCGGCCACCATGCCGCCGGAAATCCAGAAGCTGGCCGACCGCTTCCTGCAGAACCCCGTCCGTGTCGAGGTCGCCAAGCCCTCCTCCACGGCCAAGACCGTTGCCCAGCGCATCGTCGCCGCGCACGCCAAGGATTATGAGAAGCGTGCCGTACTGCGCGATCTCGTCCGCGCCGAAGAAGCCGAACTGAAGAACGCCATCATCTTCTGCAACCGCAAGAAGGATGTGGCTGATCTGTTCCGCTCGCTCGACCGTCACGGCTTCTCCGTCGGCGCGCTACATGGCGACATGGACCAGCGTTCGCGCACCACGATGCTGCAGAACTTCAAGGACGGCAATCTGAAGCTGCTCGTCGCCTCCGACGTTGCCGCACGCGGCCTTGATATTCCGGATGTCAGCCACGTCTTCAACTTCGATATTCCCATTCACTCGGAAGACTATGTCCACCGCATCGGCCGCACCGGCCGTGCCGGCCGCTCGGGCAAGGCTTTCACCATCGTCACCAGAAGCGACACCAAATATCTCGACGCGATCGAAAAGCTGATCGGCGAAAAGATCGAGTGGCTGAACGGTGATCTCTCCACCCTGCCCGCGCCCATGGAAAGCTTTGAAAGCAATTCCGGCCGCCGCGGCAAGGAACGGGGCGGCAGGGGCCGCGACCGCAACCGCCGCGACGCAGCGCCGGTCGAAAACATCAATCAGGGTGCACAATCGGCTGCGGACACTGATATCGCGGCTCATGGAGACGACAAGGTGAAAGCAGAACGCAAACCGGAAAAGACCCCGCGCAATTCCGAGCGCAACAGCCGCAACCCGCTGCACGCCAATGACGACAACCGC
This sequence comes from Agrobacterium sp. NPDC090283, assembly GCF_044769685.1. NCBI lineage: Bacteria > Pseudomonadati > Pseudomonadota > Alphaproteobacteria > Hyphomicrobiales > Rhizobiaceae > Agrobacterium > Agrobacterium sp. NPDC090283. Next base: position 124,437 of record NZ_JBIVYG010000010.1, read on the forward strand.
GACCGCCGCCGTCACTATCGCGACCACGACGATGGCCCGACACCGGTTGGTTTCGGCGACGACATTCCCGCCTTCATGCTGATCGTGGCCAACGCCAAGGCCTGACCAGCGCGATGGACAGCATGACATCGACCATCAAGCCCGGCCTCGATTTTCCGGGTGTCGGCGTGGGTCTTGTCATATTGCGCGAAGGCCGCCTGCTTTTATGCCGCCGCATGAAAGCGCCGGAAGCCGGATACTGGAGCATTCCGGGCGGCAAGGTGGATCACCTCGAGACCTGTCTCGCCGCAGCGCGGCGGGAGGCCGAAGAGGAAACCGGTCTTCAGATCGACGCCGTAGAATTTCTCTGCCACAGCGAATTCATCGATACGGAAGACCGTCACCACTGGGTTTCGCTGATCTTCGTCACCCGCGACACGCAGGGTGAACCGGTACTGACCGAACCGGATAAGCTTTCCGCCATTGGCTGGTTCGATCCGGATAAGCTTCCCGAGCCTGTTTCCGCTTTTGCAAAAGACGCCCTGGCCGCGCTCAATCAAGGCCGCGCGGAAAACTGAGCGAACCCGTCCGTGGATAAGCCATGGCGGTCGACGGGGATTTTCGGAGAGTGAAGGGATTTTGCCGGAGCTTGCCTCGCCCTCTCCGCGCTATATGTTTTCTATAAAACCAAGAATGAAAGAACGTCTTTGCGTCAGACGTTTCGAATTCAATTTTAAATTGCTTAAATTAGCACCATGTAAAAAACCGCTCCAGTTTCCCGAAGCGGTTTGTACGTAATGAAAAAAATAGAATATAGAATGTAATATCGTCTGGCAGTGCTTATAGTCGGAACACTTTCCGAGGCCTGATATGGCCAATTTCAGTCGTCCCCTGAAACAATTACATCTAAGCTAATCATTTACTTTCCGTCAAGCAAATCTTCTCGCAAATGCGAAAAAAACATGGCGGAAAAGAGGTGAGCAACGGGAAGGTTTATATATTTTCCTTATATATCAATAAATTAAATATATGGAAATAAAATGTGCATCTTTTTGTGCTGCACTTTAAAAAGCAGAAGCGTCGACCGATTTTTTCTAAACTGTGCTTATACGCACCACATGTAATAGATTTATGAAGTAACGCGTCCGACGATGGAAAGGTGAAATACTTCTCCACCCGCCCGACGCGAGAACGAGTCGCTCACCCGAAAAGACCGGCTCTCCGTAAAAACAAGAGTGCGCAATTATATTGAACGGCAGCAACTACAAGCTGCGGCGCTGGCCAGCAATCGCGAACTGGACGATTTCAGACCAAAAGCGCCGCCCCGCAGATGGCGATATGCGATTAAGATGGAGCATCGTTGATTTTTCCTTTGGAAAACCGGTTGTTGCCGATAAACATCAAGCCGGGACAACAGGATTTCGATCACGTCATGCTTTCACTTCGCCTGCTAACGATCATCGCCGGTTTTGCCTTTGCGGGCTCAGCAAGCGCAGCGTCGATTGGCATCGTTGCCCCACAGAATGGTCCTTACGAGCTTCTGGGGCAGCAGGTGCGGCAGGGTGCCAAGGCGGCGGCGGCCAAGCTAGGGCTCGATGTCGTCGAAATCCACGAGAGCTGCGAAGACGGCAGCGGTGGTGCGATCGCCGATGGCCTGGTGGCCGCCAAGGTCAGCGCCGCGATCGGTTTTTTATGCACGGAAACGCTTCAGGGCGTCCTGTCGCCATTAAAGGCGGCCGCCATTCCCGCGATCACGCTTTCCAGCCGCGCGCCTATCCTCATGGAAGACTCCCTGAAATACGGCTGGCCGCTTTTCCGCCTCGCCCCTTCCGACAGGGCCGAATCGGACAGGATCGCCGAAATCATCCTGCGCGACTGGAAGGGACATTCCATCGGGCTTGTGGACGACGGTACGATCTATAGCCGCGAGCTCGTCGACCGCATCCGCGCGTCGCTGGAGGAAAACGGCCTCAAGCCGACATTTGCCGATACGATGCGCCCCAATCAGGAACAGCAGGTGGCGCTGGTGCGCCGGCTGGCGCGAACCGGCATTTCCCACGTCTTCGTGGGTGCGGAGCGCAACGACGTCGCCATCATCGCGAGAGACGCCGCATCCGAAAACCTTGCTTTGACCATCATGGGCGGCGACGCCATGAATGCGGCGAACAACCCGGTTCCCCTCATCGCCAATGTGCTGGCCGTGACGCGCCCGGCCTATGATACCCTGCCCTCGGCCCAGGCCGCCACCGGAGAGTTGCGCGGCGCCGGCATCGAACCCGAGGGTTACGTCCTGCCGGCCTATGCGGCGACGGAACTGACTGCCGCCCTCGCGGAGGCGGTACAGGCGCAATCGAAACCCGCGCCGGAAATACTGGCTGGCGGCACCGTCTTCAAAACCGTCATCGGCGACCTCGGCTTCACACCCTCACACGACCTTTCCGACAATCCCTATCGCCTGCAGCGCTGGAACGGCCAGCGCTTCGAGCCGGTGGACAAGGCGGAAAGACAATAGGCGAAACCCGCGCCGCCGAAAATTCGGTGAAACGCGGCTGAAAACCGCGGGCAACCCTCAGGCCAGCCGTTTCAAACCCCGATACTTGATGTTAAAGGCAGCTTACGCAACGCGTCGAGAGGAGTTTGCCCATGTCCCTGCCCATCCGCATAGCCCCGTCCATTCTGGCTGCCAATTTCGCCAAGCTGGGACAGGAAGTCGCCGATGTCACGGAAGCCGGTGCAGACTGGATCCATCTCGATGTCATGGATGGCCACTTCGTCCCTAACATCTCCTTCGGGCCTGATGTCATCAAGGCGCTGCGGCCCCACAGCATGGCCTTCTTCGATTGCCACCTGATGATAGCGCCCGTCGATCCCTATCTCGAAGCCTTCGCCAAGGCCGGCTGCGACAGCATCACCGTGCATGCGGAAGCGGGACCTCACCTGCACCGCTCGCTGCAGACAATCCGCGGGCTTGGCAGGAAGGCTGGCGTGACGCTCAACCCCGCCACACCGCTTTCCGTCATCGAGAATGTGCTTGATGATGTCGATCTCGTCCTCATCATGAGCGTCAATCCCGGTTTCGGCGGACAGAAATTCATTCCCGCCATGCTCGACAAGATCCGGGCGGCAAAGGCGATGATCGGCGACCGGCCGATCGATCTGGAAGTGGATGGCGGTGTGACGGCGGAAACCGCAGGCGCAATCATTGCCGCCGGCGCCAATGCGCTGGTGGCAGGCTCGGCCGTCTTCAAGGGCGACGGCGTTGCCGACTACCGCAAGACCGTCGCACAGTTGCGCACGGCGGCGGAAGCCGGGCGGACATAACCCGCCACCGCTGAATGCGGAAGGCCGGGGGCGGCATAGCGGGCGTTGGGGCAGACGGTTGGGGGATAGTCATGGAAAGCGACAGGCGAGATTTCCGTGAGACGGCTTCGGCAGCGCTGTTCCTGGCTCTCGGCGCCCTTGTCTGGGCCCTCTGCTCCGCCGCTGCCGCCGCCATCGGCCTTTATGTCCGAAACCGGCTGGAAACCGACCATGCGGCCGATATCATCACGCTTTTCTTCTGCGGCGGCCTTTTAGGCTGGCTGCTGGCCGTCACGGCCTTGCGCTTCCTTCCCGCCTCCACTGCCCTGCCGCTGCGTTTCGCGGCGGCCTGTCTCGCCATCGCCTTTTTCACGCTGGCCGTTGCGGCAGCATTTTTCGCGTTCCAGTACCGCATCTTTTATGCGCAATGGCACGCACCGGCCTTTTCCCGCATCTGGTTTTTCCAGCAGCTCTTCACCTCGCTCGGCGCGGTCTATCAATTCACCATTCTCGGTCTAGGACTGTATTTTCCCTTTGCGGCTCTTCCGCTCCTGGCCGCCGGCGCGTTCCTCTGCTGGCGTGCGCAGCAAGCGACATAGCCATGCAGCTTGATAGATTGAGATTACCGGAACACTTTGCTAAACGGGCAGCAAAATTCCTCCACTAAGAAAGTCATTGCCATGATCCCTCGTTACTCCCGGCCGGAAATGGTCGCCATCTGGTCGCCGGAAACAAAGTTCCGCATCTGGTTCGAGATCGAGGCCCATGCCTGTGACGCGCTGGCCGAACTCGGCGTCATCCCCAAATCCGCCGCCCAGACCATCTGGGAAAAGGGTGGCAGCGCCACTTTCGACGTCGCCCGCATCGATGAGATCGAGGCCGTGACCAAGCACGACGTCATCGCCTTTCTCACCCATCTTGCGGAATTTGTCGGCCCCGACAGCCGCTTCGTGCACCAGGGCATGACCTCTTCCGACGTGCTGGACACCACGCTCAACATCCAGCTCGTCCGCGCCGCCGATCTGCTGCTCGCCGATATGGACCGCGTGCTGGCCGCGCTGAAGACCCGCGCTTTCGAACACAAGAACACGGTCCGCATCGGTCGCAGCCACGGCATCCATGCCGAGCCGACCACCATGGGCCTGACCTTTGCGCGCTTCTACGCCGAGATGCACCGCAACCGCGAACGCCTCGTTCATGCCCGCGCGGAAATCGCCACCGGCGCAATCTCCGGCGCCGTCGGCACCTTCGCCAATATCGATCCGCGCGTCGAGGAACATGTCTGCGCCAAGCTCGGCCTCATCCCCGAGCCGGTTTCCACGCAGGTCATCCCGCGTGACCGCCACGCCATGTTCTTCGCGACCCTCGGCGTCATCGCCTCGTCGATCGAAAACGTCGCCATCGAAATCCGTCACATGCAGCGCACCGAAGTTCTGGAAGCGGAAGAGTTCTTCTCTCCCGGCCAGAAGGGCTCGTCCGCCATGCCGCACAAGCGCAATCCGGTTCTGACCGAAAATCTGACCGGCCTTGCCCGTCTGGTCCGCATGTCCGTCGTTCCGGCCATGGAAAACGTTGCCCTCTGGCACGAGCGCGACATCAGCCACTCCTCCGTGGAGCGCGCCATCGGCCCCGACACGACAGTCACGCTCGATTTCGCGCTGAACCGCCTGGCCGGCGTCATCGAGAAGCTGGTGATCTACCCGGACAACATGCTGAAGAACATGAACAAGTTCCGCGGCCTCGTGCATTCGCAGCGCGTTCTCCTGGCGCTGACGCAAGCCGGCGTTTCGCGTGAAGACGCCTACCGCCTGGTACAGCGCAACGCCATGAAGGTCTGGGAACAGGGTGCTGATTTCCTGGAGGAACTGCTGGGCGACGAGGAAGTGCGCGCCGCACTTCCTGAAGAGGCGATCCGCGAGAAGTTCGATCTCGGTTACCACACCAAGCATGTCGACACGATCTTCAACCGTGTCTTCGGCAAGGCCTGAGAGAACTCCCTGAAGTTAATGCCGCCGCGGCCTTGATCGCGGCGGCATCACAACACAGATATGGGCGCATGAAAGTTTCAGAAGCAGATATCCTGATCGTCCCCGGTTACACCAATTCCGGCCCCGACCACTGGCAGAGCCGCTGGGAGCGCAAGCTTTCCACCGCCCGCCGTGTCGAGCAGGCCGAATGGTCGAAGCCGGTGAAGGAGGATTGGATCGCCCGGCTGGTGGAAGAGGTCAACGCATCCACAAAGCCCATCGTCATCGTCGCCCATTCGCTTGGCGTGCCGACCGTCATCCACGCCCTGCCGGAAATCGGCAAGAAAGTCTCCGGCGCACTTTTTGTCGCCCCACCCGATGTCGCCAATCCCGATATCCGGCCGAAGCACCTGATGACCTTCGGACCCTATCCGCGCGATCCGCTGCCGTTTCCGGCAATCACCATCGCCAGCAGGAACGATCCCTTCGGCTCCTATGAACATGCCGATGACATTGCCGCTGCCTGGGGATCGCTGCTGGTCGATGCCGGCATGTCCGGCCACATCAACGCTGAGTCCGGCCACGGCCCGTGGCCCGAAGGCGGCATGGTGTTCGCCCAGTTCCTGAGCCGGCTGAAGGCAGTCGAGCCATGACGGTGGCGGCCATGTGGGCCGCCTCCCCCTCGATCGGCCCCGCAGGCCGATTTTCAAGACGAAGCGGTTTCCCCGGCCTGTCACAAGAATTGAAGGGAAATATGCCAGCCGCATTGTAGAATGCACTCTTTTCCTTTATGGGACCGCTTCAAAGACCAAACGCAACGCCACCAGAATCGGCGTCAACCAAGAGACCTGCCATTATGAACCGTCGCCGCCGTATTTACGAAGGCAAGGCCAAGATCCTCTACGAAGGTCCGGAGCCAGGCACGCTTATCCAGTTCTTCAAGGACGATGCGACCGCCTTCAACAAGAAGAAGCACGAAGTCATCGACGGCAAGGGTGTGCTGAACAATCGCATCTGCGAATATGTCTTCACGCATCTGAACAAGATCGGCATTCCCACCCACTTCATCCGCCGCCTGAACATGCGCGAGCAGCTGATCAAGGAAGTGGAGATGATCCCGCTCGAGATCGTCGTGCGCAATGTCGCCGCCGGCTCGCTCTCCAAGCGCCTCGGCATCGAGGAAGGCGTGGTGCTGCCGCGCTCGATCATCGAGTTCTATTACAAGTCGGATGAGCTGGAAGACCCGATGGTCTCCGAAGAGCACATCACGGCTTTCGGCTGGGCCAACCCCGCCGAGCTTGACGACATCATGGCGCTCGCCATCCGCGTCAACGACTTCCTGTCCGGCCTCTTCCTCGGCGTCGGCATCCAGCTCGTCGATTTCAAGATCGAATGTGGCCGCCTGTTCGAAGGCGACATGATGCGCATCATCCTCGCCGACGAGATTTCGCCCGACAGCTGCCGTCTGTGGGACATCGAGACCCAGAAAAAGATGGACAAGGACCTGTTCCGCCGCGACATGGGCGGGCTTCTGGAAGCCTATTCCGAAGTGGCGCGCCGTCTCGGCATCATCAATGAAAACGAACCGATCCGCGGCACCGGTCCGGTACTCGTAAAGTAATATTGGCCTCGTAGGGTAAATCAGGAGAAGATCAGGTGATCAAGGCACGGGTGACTGTTACGCTGAAGAATGGCGTTCTCGATCCGCAGGGCAAGGCAATCGAAGGCGCACTCGGCAGCCTCGGTTTTGATGGCGTCGGCCACGTCCGCCAGGGCAAGGTCTTCGATCTGGAGCTGGAAGGCGCCGACAAGGCCAAGGCCGAGACCGACCTGAAGGCAATGTGCGAAAAGCTGCTGGCCAATACGGTCATCGAAAACTACGCCATCAGCATTCTTTAAGCTCCAGGAGCCGCCGCCATGAAATCCGCTGTCGTCCAACTTCCCGGCCTCAACCGCGACCGCGACATGATCGCGGCTCTGACGAAAATCTCCGGTCAGGCGCCCGTCACCATCTGGCAGACGGAAACGGATATTCCCGATGTCGACCTGATCGTCATTCCCGGCGGCTTCTCCTATGGTGACTATCTGCGTTGCGGCGCCATCGCCGCCCGCATGCCGGTCATGCGGGCCATCCGCGAAAAGGCTGAAAAGGGCGTCAAGGTTCTCGGCGTCTGCAACGGCTTCCAGATTCTGGTCGAAGCCGGCATGCTGCCGGGTGCTTTGATGCGTAACGCTTCGCTGAAATTCGTCTGCCGTGAAGTGAAGCTCGAAGTCGCCAATAACGACACCGAATTCACCCGCGCTTACGACAAGGGCCAGATTCTGCGCTGCCCCGTCGCCCATCACGACGGCAACTACTTCGTCGAAGCCGAAGAGCTGAAGGCGATGGAAGGCAATGGCCAGGTGGTGTTCCGTTATGCCGAAGGCACCAACCCCAACGGCTCGCTGAACGACATTGCCGGCGTCATCAACGCCAAGGGCAATGTCCTCGGCATGATGCCGCATCCCGAAAACCTCATCGAAGCCGCCCATGGCGGCAATGACGGCCGCGGCCTCTTTGCTTCGGCACTCGGCGTCATCGCAGCCTGATGGACCGGGCGGGCTTCAAGCCCGCCTTTTTGATGCCGGCTTCCGGCGATGTTTCGGCTTCTCTTCTGGATGACCTGATGCCCCGCATTCTTCGACACGATGCCTTCAAAGCCACCGGACTGATCCTCGCTGCCGCCGCACTTGCCGCCTGCCAGCCGAAACCGCAGCCGGCCGCGTCCGTCTCCCGCGCGGCCTTGCCGACGATGGAACGGATCGCGCTTGGCGCCAATGCCTGCTGGTTCAAATCGGGCGATGCGGCGTTCAAGGCCTATCGTCTGGCCCCGGAACTCAACTCTTTCTCCGGCCGCCCGCGCATCCTCCTCGTGCCGCGCAACAGCCCGGAATCGCGCCCCATGCTGGTGATCCAGGCTGAAGGCAATCCGGCAAAGCTCGATGCTTTCGGACCCGTGATGAGCGACGCCATCTCCGGTCGCATCGCCACCGACGTCAAGCGCTGGGCGAATGGCGGCAAGGGCTGCTGATTAACGAACATGCAAACGGGCTCGCGGCGGGGTCATGGGTTAGATCCCGGCCTTGATGATGCCCTGTCCTTCCTCATCCCTGTGCTTGTCACAGGGATTCAGCCAGCCCAAGTCCTTGGGCTGGGAAGAGTCTTTCCGCCGCGCGGACGCGCGCCGGCTGGATTCCTGTGACGAGCACAGGAATGAGGGAATACGCGGCGACGTTCCTCCAAGCGGTCCGCATAAAAAACCCGCCGACGCCGGTTGGGATTGGCGTGGCGGGCTGCCGAATGGCTTGATGGTGCCGGGGAAAGAAGGCACCGCTCTTCGACAAAAATCAAAGCGGCCGCGGCGGCCACGAGAGAAGCCGCGATTTTGCGGCCTCCGTCAGGGCCTCATCCCGCGTAACGCCGATATCCTCCAGAAGATCATCGGAAAGCTCCCGCAAAGCGAGCCGTCCGCGTCGTTTCTGCAGCCAATGGGCCATGCCCGCAATCATGCGACCAATAAGCGTGCGGGCGATCTTGGCCGGAAAGGGCGCCGGTGCGACCATGTCGCCGGCATCGCGGAACACGCGTTCCCGTTCGTAACCATCAGGATAGAGTGTATCCGCTGTCGAAAGGTATTGATCCATCTTGCGCATATTGCACCTATTGTCTCCGTGTGTTTGATGTCACTCAATGCAGACAATAAATACAATTGACTTGGGGATAGATACAATGCATAAATTGTCACCATGACAAATTGGCTTCCCGACATTACCGAGGGCGACGGCCCGATTTATCTTCGCCTTGCGGATAGTATCGAAGGCGCGATTTCCGACGGCACCCTGCAGGCCGGCTCGAAATTGCCGCCGCAGCGCAATCTCGCCTATGATCTGGGTGTGACAATCGGCACAATCAGCCGGGCCTATGCGCTCATTCACGAGCGCGGCCTCGTCAGCGGCGAAGTCGGCCGTGGCACCTATGTCAATGAGCGCAAGACCCCTGCCCCGTCATTGCCTATGGAACCGGCCGCGGCGGCCTTCGGCAGCACCCGTCACGCCGTCGACAGCAGCGCCGAGTTCCGATTGAACACGACGGCCGCACCCGATGTCGGCCAGAGCCTGCTGATCGCCAGGCACATCGAGGCCGTCACCCGGGAGCACACCTACGACATCACCAATTATGCCCGCTCTTTCCCGGATAGCTGGTGCCTGGCGGGTGCCCGCTGGCTTTCCCAGAACGGTTGGTCGCCGAAGCCGGAAAATATCGTCTCGACGCTTGGCGCCCATGCGGCGGTGATGAGCGTGATAACGGCAATGACAGCGCCGGGCGACCGTATCGTCTTCGAACCCGTCACCTATTCCCACATCAGCCGCAGCGCCGCCCTTGCCGGAAGGCGGGTGACGCTGGTGGAAGCGGATCAGGACGGCATTATCCCCGATGATTTCGAACGGGTCTGCGCCCAACAGCACCCGAAAATGATCTTCCTCATGTCAGCAGGCCAGAACCCCACCTGCGCCACCCTGCCGGAAGAGCGCCGCCGCGCGATTGCCGATATTGCCCGTCGTTATGGCGTATGGATCATCGAGGACAATCTTTATGGCGCGATGACCCGCGAAGCGATCCCGCTGATCGCCGAATTTGCGCCAGACATCACCTTCGTGGTCGGCGGCCTGTCGAAATCCGTCGCCGCCGGCGTGCGCGGCGGCTGGGTCGCCTGTCCCGCGCAATATTCATCGCGCATCCGTATTTCCCATTCGATGCTGACGGGCGGCCTGCCCTTCGTGCTGGCGGAGCTGAATGCACGCCTCGTCAACAGCGGCGACGCCCACGATATCCGCAAGGATTGCATTGCCGAACTGAATGGACGCGAGGCGATTGCGAGGCGCGCGCTGGCCGGGCTGGACTTCAATTCGCGGCCCGATATCGCCTTCCTGTGGCTGAGACTGCCCGAACCCTGGCTTTCCGGCACCTTCCGCAATGCGGCGATGAAGGAAGGCGTGCTGATCGATGACGAGGACGAGTTCAAGGCCGGACGAACGGACAAGGTTTTCCACCGCGTTCGCATCAGCTTTTCCGGGCCCTCCACCCGCGAGGAACTGACCCATGCCTTCGACGTCCTGCGTCACCTGCTCGATAACGGCTCCGCCGGTTATGAAAGCGTAGCGTGATCCGGGCTTCGGCGTTGCGGGCGGTACCCGCAACGGGTGAATAAGGGCAAAAACCGCCCATTAGCCAGCAAAGCGGCGCATTTTCCTGTCGCACCATGGAGCCTCTTGCGCTAAAGAACCGGAAACTTTCCTCGGCTCGAACCGCGTGAGACCTATGTCGATTCCAAATTCCATCAAGATCACCCCGGAACTCGTTGCATCCCACGGGCTGAAGCCCGACGAATACCAGCGTATCCTCGACCTGATCGGACGGGAGCCGAGCTTTACCGAGCTTGGCATCTTCTCGGCCATGTGGAACGAGCACTGCTCCTACAAGTCTTCGAAGAAGTGGCTGAAGACCCTGCCGACAACAGGACCGCGCGTCATTCAGGGCCCCGGTGAAAATGCCGGCGTGGTGGATATCGACGATGGCGACTGTGTCGTCTTCAAGATGGAGAGCCACAACCACCCGTCCTACATCGAGCCTTATCAGGGTGCGGCGACCGGCGTCGGCGGCATCCTGCGCGACGTCTTCACCATGGGCGCCCGCCCGATCGCCGCCATGAACGCCCTGCGTTTCGGTGCGCCCGATCATCCGAAGACCCGCCACCTCGTGGCCGGCGTCGTCGCGGGTGTCGGCGGATACGGCAATTCCTTCGGCGTGCCGACGGTTGGCGGCGAAGTGGAATTCGATCCGCGTTATAACGGCAATATCCTCGTCAACGCCTTCGCAGCCGGCCTTGCCAAGTCCAATGCGATCTTCCTCTCGGAAGCCAAGGGCGTCGGCCTGCCGGTCGTTTATCTCGGTGCAAAGACCGGCCGCGATGGCGTCGGCGGCGCGACCATGGCCTCTGCCGAATTCGACGAATCCATCGAAGAAAAGCGCCCGACCGTTCAGGTCGGCGACCCCTTCACCGAAAAGTGCCTGCTGGAAGCCTGCCTTGAGCTGATGAAGACCGGTGCGGTCATCGCCATTCAGGACATGGGCGCCGCAGGCCTCACCTGCTCGGCTGTCGAAATGGGCGCCAAGGGCGATCTCGGCATCGAGCTTGACTTGAACGCCGTACCGGTGCGCGAAGAGCGCATGACGGCTTACGAAATGATGCTGTCGGAAAGCCAGGAGCGCATGCTCATGGTTCTCGAACCCTCCAAGGAAGAAGTCGCCAAGGCGATCTTCGTCAAATGGGGTCTGGACTTCGCCATCGTCGGCAAGACCACCGACGACCTGCGCTTCCGCGTGCTGCACAATGGCGAAGAAGTCGCCAACCTGCCGATCAAGGAACTCGGCGACGAGGCCCCCGAATATGACCGCCCGTGGACGCCCGCCAAGGTGCCCGCAGCGCTTTCGGAAAATGACATCCCCGCCGCCGATATTGCCGATGCGCTGGTATCGCTCGTCGGTTCGGCCAACAACTCCTCGCGCCGCTGGGTTTACGAACAGTATGACACGCTGATCCAGGGCAATTCGCTGCAGCTTCCCGGCGGCGATGCCGGCGTGGTGCGCGTCGAAGGCCACGACAAGAAGGCGCTCGCCTTCTCCTCCGACGTGACGCCACGTTACGTTGAGGCCGACCCTTTCGAAGGCGGCAAGCAGGCGGTCGCCGAATGCTGGCGCAACATCACCGCAACCGGCGCTTTGCCGCTGGCGGCAACCGACAACCTCAATTTCGGCAATCCGGAAAAGCCTGAGATCATGAGCCAGCTCGTCCATGCCATCAAGGGCATCGGCGAAGCCTGCCGCGTGCTGGAATTCCCGATCGTTTCCGGCAACGTCTCGCTCTATAACGAGACCAATGGTCAGGCGATCCTGCCCACCCCCACCATCGGCGGCGTTGGCCTCCTGAAGGATTGGGGCCGCATGGCGCGCATCCGCTTTGCCGCCGCTGAAGAGGTGGTACTGCTGGTCGGCGCGCCTGCCGGCCTCGGCACGCATATCGCCCAGTCGGTCTATATGCGTGACATTCACGGCCGCATCGATGGCCCGGCACCGCATGTCGATCTGGCCGCCGAGAAGAAAAACGGCGATTTCGTCCGTGGGATCATCACCGACGGTCTTGCCACCGCCGTTCACGATTGCTCCTCGGGCGGTCTCGCCCTCGCCGTTGCCGAAATGGCGATTTCCTCTGGCATCGGTGCGACAATCGACGCCGTCGAAGGCCATAATGCAACCCTCACCTTCTATGGCGAAGACCAGGGCCGTTATGTCCTGACGGTCAAGAAGGGCGATCTCGACAAGGTACAGGCGGCGGCCAAGGCAGCAGGCGTTTCCTGCCCGGCCATCGGCGTTACCGGCGGTTCCACCGTAAAGCTGGGCACGGCGCGCGCCGTCGAGATTAAAGAATTGCACTTGGCCTATGAATCGTGGTTCCCTCAATTCATGGACGGCGAAACTTTGCTCGCCGCAGAATGAATTAAGGAGAAACACCATGCCCATGAAACCCGGCGACATTGAAGACATGATTAAGGCGGGAATTCCCGGGGCAAAGGTCACGATCCGCGATCTGGCCGGTGATGGCGATCATTACGCTGCGGAAGTCGTTGCGGAAGCATTCAAGGGCAAGACCCGCGTGCAGCAGCACCAGATGGTCTATGACGCGCTGAAGGGCAATATGGGCGGCGTTCTGCATGCCCTTGCCCTGCAGACCTCGGCTCCCGAATGATTGCGCCCGTGAAAGCGGTTATGGCAACACAACGTCTCTGTCCTATCTGCGGCAGAGCGTGAAAACTGCGGATAAATCAAAGGCCCGCGTGATGCTCTCACGCGGGCCTTTTCATATCGGGCAAAAGGGAAAAACGCCGCTTACAAAGCAGGCGGCGTCTGCGAATCCAGATCGGCGAAGGACGCGGCCGGCAAAGGCCCTGCCGTCAGCAGCGTAAAGTCGTAACCGGATTTGCGATCCGGCCCCAGAACATATTGCCGGTGCATGCGCAGGAAGTTGCGCTTGTTCTTCCTGTAACGATCCGGCGAGAGCGCATGCTTGAAACGGATCGGCACGATCTTCGGCTGCGGCGCATCCCTGTGACCGGTCAGGCCCACGGTATTGCACCGATAGAGATGGATCGGATCGGTCAGACACTGGATATCGAACCACGTCACCTCCGGGTGACGGGCGATCGTGCCGACACTTTGGCGAAGCCTGTCCGCGCTCGACAGGAAGGCACATTGCAGCGCCGCGCCGCCCAAGGTCGCAAAGGACAACTTCCGGCCATCCAGCGCATCCGGCTTCAGTTCCAGCACACGGCCGACAACCGCGAGCGCAAGGCTGGCGCCCATGCTGTGGGAAACCACCAGAACCTCATCCGAGGGCTGTTCCAGCGCCGTCAGAACAAGTGCTGCCCTCTCCTCGATCCAGTCGCGGGCAATCGGTTCATCCCAGCCGACCGAAAGCGCGAACCGCCAGTCCGCATAAAGATGCAGGGTGTGAAACCGCTCTGCAAACGGCAGGAAAGCCTTTGCGAAAAACAACGCGGCGGCGGGAAGGCTGATCGCGAAGAGCCAGAGCGGCAAAGCGAAAAGCCAGGGCAACAGGGCGATAGCCGCCGCAAGCGCGCCACCGACAAGCATCAGCAGGAACGGAAAGATGAAGAACAGCCCAAAACGCCAGGCATGGCGGAAATAACGCGCCGCACCGCCCTCACTGACAATGCCTGCCCCGGCCTTGAAGCCGAGCCAGATCTGCCGCCAGACCGGCTCATCCCGCAATTGCGATATCACCCCATTATGATCGTAGACAAAAATGTCGGAGCGCGTCCGCCAGCCACCCGCCGAGGCCTCCACCGTGAATGTTTCGCCCCCCGGCCTGTTCTCCAGCGGCCCCACCGCATAGCCGACATCCCATGTCTTGCCGGCCAGCGCCGCCGCCCGCTGGTAACGCAGATGATGGGCAGCCGCATCGAGCGGATCGAAACCGGGGAAATAAAGAACAAGTCGTGACTTGACGGCTGGCATGCAGGAACCTTCGGCCGGAGCATTTCCAGTAAAAGCGGAATCGCTTTTACGTCAGGACAATGCGCAAAAACAAAGAGATAGCGCGCTTTTGCGTTTCGGCGAAAAGCAAAACCGCGCTGGAGACACCCGAAAGGATCGCTTGATACAGCGGGCGATGCACGTATAGTAAAAATCGCGACGGAAATATGATTTATTTATCGGTGAGGGAAATTTGTCTGGCATCGTCGATCAAGTACTCAACGGCGTCGTCAAGGGCGCGCTGTCTGAAATCCTCACCAAGACCGGTATTCGCAAAACGCGCCGCGCGCGCCGGACGAAAAGCACCGGCTCGCTGGCCGGCGGCATCGTCGGCTCCGTTCTGGAAGCCGCGATCAATGCCGCCGTCAAACCCAAGCCGGCCAAGAAGCAGGTGAGCAAGAGACGCACCGCCGCCGCGCGCAGTCGGCAACGATATCGATGATGCACCGCCTTCGTTTGCTAGTCGCCTTTTTGCTGCTGGCGATTTCGGGGCCGCTACAAGGTGCCGCAGAGGTTGAGAGCAGCAAGGAGATCAAGATCGGCTTCGTCGTGGAGCTTGATGGTGCCGATCGGATATCTGGGAAGGCCTTCTGCAAAACCGGCGAAACCTGCCGCCTTGTGGAACAGGAAACTCCAAAACTGATCATCGATCTAAAACCGGGTCGCTTCTCTAGCGAGATCGAAATCGACTGCGAGGATGGCTGCTCGCTGAATAGCGGCGGGAAAACCATAATGTTCGAGAACAAGCAGGAACTTCATATTTACAAGGGTAGAACAGGTCCAATAGTGAAATCGGTCTTCAGACGGCGGGAGCCCATCGGGAAGATAATGCTCGACTTTTCTTATCCGGCTGGACTGACGCACTGGTAGCGACGTTTCGGCCTCCATCCAGCAATGCCACACCCGCGCATTTTTTACGCTTTCCGGGTGGAAATCGCGCCGCGACATGTTATTTAGAGGCTAACAGAAAGCAGCGGCCTTGAACCGCATGTGAAAGGAATAGGCCTATGAGCGGCATTCACGACATGATCGACAGCGAAGTGAAGAGCAACGACATCGTTCTTTTCATGAAGGGCACCCCGCAATTTCCGCAGTGCGGTTTTTCCGGCCAGGTGGTACAGATCCTCGATTATCTCGGCGTCGACTACAAGGGCATCAACGTGCTTGCCGATGCCGATATCCGCCAGGGCATCAAGGACTATTCCAACTGGCCGACCATTCCGCAGCTCTACGTCAAGGGCGAATTCGTCGGCGGCTGTGACATCGTAAGAGAGATGTTTCAGTCCGGCGAGTTGCAGAACCACTTCCAAGAACAGGGTATCAGCGTCCGCGGCGCGGCCTGATTTCGGCCGGTTCATCCGGCCCACCCTGATTGTCAGAAATTTATGCCAGGCGTTGCTTCATGCAACGCCTTTGCCGTTCTTTTTGGGGCAATCCTGTGACAGAACTTTCACAATCCACCGCTTCGCGCGCAGGCTCGATGGGGCGCACGGAATTTATTGCGCTGGCCGCCATGCTGATGGCGCTGAACGCGCTTGCCATCGACATCATGCTGCCCGGTCTTCAGGAAATCGGCGCTTCGCTCGGCGTCGTGAATGAAAACCACCGCCAATACGTGATTTCCACCTACCTTCTCGGCTTCGGCGTCGCCCAGCTTCTGTATGGGCCGATTTCGGACCGTTTCGGCCGCCGCAAGCCGATGCTCGTCGGTCTGGCCATCTACATCATCTCCGCCATTGCCGTGGTCTTCGTGCCATCCTTCTCCGGTCTGCTGCTGCTGCGCTTCATTCAGGGGATCGGTTCGGCCGCGACGCGCGTCATCACCATCTCGATCGTGCGTGATATCTATGGCGGCCGCCAGATGGCGGAAGTCATGTCGCTGATCATGATGGTCTTCATGGTCGTTCCGGTCATCGCGCCCGGCACCGGCCAGATCGTGCTCTTCTTCGGCAACTGGCATCTGATCTTCGCCTTCATGGCGGCAATAGCGGCCGTCGTGACGGCGTGGATGTATTTCCGCCTGCCGGAAACCCTGCACCCGGATGATGTGCGCCCCTTCACCGCCCGCTCGGTGCTCGGCGGTTTCAAGATCGTGCTCACCAATCGTATTGCGCTTTGTTACACGCTCTCCAGCACCTTCATCTTTGGTGCACTGTTCGGTTTCATCAATTCGGCCGAACAGGTCTATAAGGGCATTTATGGGCTCGGCGCATGGTTTGCGGCGGCCTTTGCCGGCGTCGCCCTGTTCATGGCCTTCTCGTCCTTCATCAATGCGAGGCTTGTCGGCAAGTTCGGCATGCGCAAGCTGTCGCACGGGTCGCTGCTCGGCTTCATCGCCATCACCTTCATCTGGCTGGTGGTGCAGGTGCTCGGGCCGGAACCGATGCCGTTCGCCATCTTCATCGTGTTCTTTGCGCTTGCCATGTTCCAGTTCGGCTGGATCGGCTCGAACTTCAACTCGCTCGCCATGGAACCGCTCGGCCACGTCGCCGGCACCGCCTCCTCCGTTATCGGTTTCATGGGAACCGTCGGCGGCTCGCTGATCGGCGCGGCCATCGGCCAGGCTTTCGACGGGACGGCGCTGCCCATGGTGGCCGGCTTCTTCGTGGTCTCCATCATCGGCCTGATCTTCGTGCTGATCGGCGAAAAGGGCATGTTGTTTCAGGCCCATAACAAGCCGACACGGTAACACCGGCTGAAAAAAGAAAAGGGCGCGGAATTCTGTTCCGCGCCCTTTTGTTGGATTGACGGCTGGCGTCACGCTCAGCGTCAGCCAGTTTCAGCACTCATTCCCCGCTCTTGGCGTCATCCTCGGGCTTGACCCGAGGATCCATCGCTTCGACCGCCTGTGGATCCTCGCCTCAAGGGCGAGGATGACGGAGGTGGGGTAGATGTCCACCATCAAGCCGCAACCTTGTCAGGCCACCTCACACCGTGAAAATCTTCTCCCGCAGCAATTCCCACGTCTCCTGATCCGGCGCAAGCAGCAGCCCGCCATCCACATGGCGCGGCAGATAGGGCGAACCGTCGAGACGCGCCGCATAGGCGCCCGATTCCTGCGAGATCAGCGTGCCGGCCAGATGGTCCCAGGGCATCAGCTTGTTATACATCAGGAAATGCATGTGGCCGCCACAGAACAGGCGGTATTCATGTGCAGCACAACGATAACTGGTGAACAGTCGCACATCCGCGAGGTTCATGAGGATCTTGCGGCGCGTCTCCACATCGAAGTAGCCGGTATTGGCAATACCGACCATCTGCGACAGTTCCGGCGCCGGCACCACGGACATCTGCGTCTGCGCGCCATCGGCGCTGCAAAGCCATGCGCCCGAGCCTTTTTCGGCAATCGCCCAGTCATTGCCCATCGGATCGAAGATCAGGCCGGCCACGGTCTCGCCCTTGGAGATGACGCTCATCATCACGCCGAAGAGCGGCAGGCCGGAGGCGAAGTTGTAGGTGCCGTCAATCGGATCGACCACCACGGCAAGATCGGCATCGGCAAGCTTGTCGAGCAGCGAGGCATCCGCCGCCACCGCCTCTTCACCGATGAACAGCGCATCCGGCATGATATCCTGCACACGGGCGCGGATCAGCCGCTCGGCAGCCTCGTCGGCTTCGGTCACGAGGTCGATCGCCTCGGTCTTCATCCGCACATCGCCTTCGCCCAGATTGCGGAACCGCGGCAGGATTTCCACTGCCGCCGCCTCCTGAAGCGCATTGGCAAGAGAGGCGATGTCGAGTTCGAGAGCCATGGGCGATATCCTTCTTTCTGAGCGTAATGACTATAAGGCGACGATTTCCCGTCGCAGCATCTTCCAGCTTTCCTTGTCGGGAGCGGATAGGATGCCGCCCTCCGTTTGCCCCGGCCGATAGGGCGTATTGTCGAAACGGGCCGTGTAGCCACCCGCTTCCTGATGAATGAGCACGCCGGCGAGATGATCCCACGGCATCAGCTTTTCATGGCCGATGAAATGCAGCTTGCCGGCCGAGGCGAGCCAATATTCATGTGCCGAGCAGTTGAGCGACAGCGCCATCCTGATCTTGGCCATATTGGCGGCGATCACCGGCCGGCGATCCTGATGGCTGTGGCCCCAGGAAAATATGCCGACCATGTCGGACAATGGCGCGGGATCGGCGACCTTGAGCTTCGCCTGAGAACCGTTCCTGCGGTTGAGAAACGCACCCTCGCCTTTCAGCGCAACGATGGTATCGCCCATGACAGGATCGTGGATGATGCCCGCCACCGTCTCGCCCTTGACGGTGACCGCAAGCAGCGTGCCGAAAGCGGGAAAACCGGAAGCGTAATTGAAAGTGCCGTCGATGGGATCGATCACGAAGGCAAGCGGCGCATCGGCAAGGGCTGGAATGACGGACGGGTCCGCCTCATAGGTCTCTTCGCCGACGATATGGGCCTTCGGAAATCGCTGAAGGAGAGCAGCGGTTATCGCCTTTTCCGCCAGAACATCGGCCTCGGTGACCAGATCGACAGCGGAGGTCTTTTCGGAGATCGCACCGGCGCTCAGGTTTCTGAAGCGGGGAAGAATTTCATTCGCGCCGGCCGCGGCAACGGTGGAAACGAGGAATTCGATATCTTTATCGGAAAGGCTCATGGCGCGGGGTACTTCTTCATCAGGGAGGGCTGGCCTCACTACGCTCTTCAGGTGACGCCCCGGTGACAGCAAGCGCCGAAAAATCAAAAAGCCTGGGATCAAGCAGATGCGACGGATTAACGTGGGCAAGCGCCCGCAACATCACGTCCTTGCGGCCCGGCATGCGCCGTTCGATATCGGCCAGCATCTCTTTCATGGCATTGCGCTGAAGCCCGTCCTGCGAGCCGCAGAGGTCACAGGGAATGATCGGGAATTCCATCGCCGCCGCAAATTTCGCCATATCGTCTTCGGCGCAATAGGTAAGCGGGCGCATGACCATCAGGTCGCCCTCGTCATTCAAAAGCTTCGCCGGCATGCCGGCAAGACGGCCGCCATGGAAGAAATTCATGAAGAAGGTTTCGAGAATATCCTCGCGGTGATGGCCGAGCAGCAGCGCGTCACAGCCCTCCTCCCGCGCGATGCGGTAGAGATTGCCGCGCCTGAGCCGCGAACAGAGCGAACAGTAAGTGCCGCCGGAGGGCACCTTTTCTTTCACCACCGAATAGGTGTCGCGATATTCGATGCGATGGGCAACGCCGATCTTCGCCAGATATTCCGGCAGGACGTGCTTGGGAAAATTCGGCTGGCCCTGATCGAGATTGCAGGCCACCAGCTCCACCGGCAAAAGCCCGCGCCATTTGAGATCGAGCAGCAGCGCCAGAAGACCATAGCTGTCCTTGCCGCCGGAAAGGCCGACAAGCCAGCGCTTCTGGCCGTTCAGCATGCCGAAATCTTCAAACGCCTGGCGCACATTGCGCAGCAACCGCTTGCGCAGCTTGTTGAACGAGACAGACCGCGGCGCATTGTCGAACAGCGGATGCGAGCTGCCGTTTTCCTCGGACGCGTCCTGATCCGCCCCGATCGGTGCAGCCCCGGCCTGATCTACAAAGTCATCGATCTTGGTGAGAATGTTCATCATCCGCTCGCTCCGGCACGACTGCCGTTCTTCATGCAGGGAATGCCCCCATCCACCGGCAATATCAAGCCCCGAATACCGACCAGCCGGTTTTCGTCGCCAGCATTTCCAGCGCATGTGACCCAAGCGCCGAATTACCCACCTTGTTGAGACCCGGCGACCAGACGGCAATCGACGCATTGCCCGGCGCCACCGCCATGATGCCGCCGCCGACACCGCTCTTGCCCGGCAGGCCGACATGATAGGCGAAATCGCCCGATCCGTCATAATGGCCGCAGGTCAGCATCAGCGCATTGATACGCCGCGCCCGCCTGTCCGAGACGACCGTGTGGCCGGTCAGCGGATTGCGGCCGCGATTGGCAAGGAAGAGGCCAGCACGGGATAGCTGGGCGCAGGTCATGGAAAGCGCGCACTGATGGAAATAAACGCCGAGCGTATGTTCCACGGGATGATGCAGATTGCCGAAGGAACGCATGAAATTGGCGAGCGCAAAATTGCGGAAACCCGTCGCCTGCTCGGATTTCGCCACCGTGTCGTCAATGCTGATCGTGTCATCGTCAGCGAGGTAACGCACGAAGCGCAGAAGCTCGCCAATCGCCTCACGCGGCTGGTGGCCGGACAGCACGATGTCGGTCACCACGATCGCGCCGGCATTCACGAAGGGATTGCGCGGGATGCCGTGCTCATGTTCCAGCTGGACGATGGAGTTGAAGGAAGAGCCTGAAGGTTCGCGCCCCACCCGGTTCCAAACCGTCTCACCGGCCTTGCCGAGCGCCAGCGTCAGCATGAAGACCTTGGAGATACTCTGGATCGAAAACGGCACAAGCGCATTGCCGGCCGTATAGGTGGTTCCATCGACGGTGGTGATGGCGATGCCGAACTGGTTGGGATCGACCTTGGCGAGTTCGGGAATGTAATCCGCAACCTTCCCCTCACCCAGTCTCGGCAGCATGCTGTCATAGATGGAATCGACGATCGCCTGAATATCCTGCATGCAAAGCCTTCCCCAGCAAACAAAAAAAGCCGCCCCGAGGGGCGGCTTTCTCAATACTGAAACGCGTCGATTAACGCGAGTAGAATTCGACGACCAGATGCGGTTCCATGACGACCGGGTACGGAACGTCGGAAAGCGACGGAACGCGGGCGTAGGTGGCAACCATCTTGTTGTGATCAACTTCGATGTAATCAGGAACGTCACGCTCAGCGAGCTGAACGGCTTCGAGAACCGTAACCAGCTGCTTGGACTTCTGACGAACTTCGATAACGTCGCCAGCCTTGCAACGGTAAGAACCGATGTTGACGCGAACGCCGTTAACCGTGACGTGGCCATGGTTGATGAACTGGCGCGATGCAAAAACGGTCGGAACGAACTTGGCGCGGTAGACGATGGCGTCCAGACGCGACTCGAGCAGGCCGATCAGGTTCTCAGAGGTATCGCCCTTGCGACGGTTTGCTTCGTCGAAGGTGGCGCGGAACTGCTTTTCGCGCAGTTCGCCGTAGTAGCCCTTGAGCTTCTGCTTGGCGCGCAGCTGCGTGCCGAAGTCGCTCATCTTGCCCTTGCGGCGCTGGCCGTGCTGGCCCGGGCCGTATTCGCGGCGGTTAACCGGGGACTTCGGACGACCCCAGATGTTTTCGCCCATGCGGCGGTCAATTTTGTACTTAGCCGATTCGCGCTTGCTCATCGTATTTCCTTCTCAAAAGGTTATGCCGGTCTGTTGCCAAACCGGTTTAAGGAAACACGCCCTCCTCTGAAGCCCGTTTCAGGGCCTCTGACAGGCTTCTCACATGCAAATGGAGAAACCACGGGACATGTCGGTGATATTGACCGCCGAACGTCAGCCTTTAAACTGCAAGGCAGTCAACAAAACACACCGGACATCACTGCCCGGCGTTGGGGCGGCTTCTATAGTCGTTTTACAAATTTGTCAAACAGCGCCTGCCGATTTTTTTCTTGAGCCTGCCCTTGAAAACATCGAGGGGCCACCCATTTACCCATCGTGATCAGAACTCGGGCCCCTCTGACGTGTTACCGGACAACACGTGATGTCGAGTTTCTTTAGGTTGGGGCCCACGTATATTCTTGACACACGTTCCCCATCCGCAAAGCCAACCTCGTCCGGCTAAAGGTTGACTGATGGAGTTCCTCCTCAACGATTTTCTCGGCACCCCCACATGGATGTGGGCGGTCTTCATTTCTCTCGTCCTTGGCCTCCTGGCGCTCGATCTCGGCGTGCTGCACAAGAATTCCAAGGAAATCGGCATTCGTGAAAGCCTGCTGATGTCCGGCTTTTATATCGCCATCGGTTTGGCCTTTGGCGGCTGGATCTGGTATCAGTCCGGCCAGCAGTCGGCGATGGAATATGTCACCGGCTTCGTGGTCGAAAAAAGCCTGGCGATGGACAATATCTTCATCATCGCCATGATCTTCTCTTACTTCGCCATTCCCCGTCAGTACCAGCATCGTGTGCTGCTCTGGGGTATCCTCGGCGTCATCATCCTGCGCGGCATCATGATCGCCGGCGGTGCGGCCATCGTCGAAAACTTCCACTGGGTGCTTTATCTCTTTGCGGCCTTCCTCGTCTTCACGGGCCTCAAGATGCTGTTCTCGTCCGACCATGACGAGGCCGATATCGGCAACAACCGCATCCTGAAATTCCTGCGCAGCCGCCTGCCGGTGACGGAGAAGCTGCATGGCGAGAAGTTCTTCGTCAAGGAAACGGATGCGACCACCGGCAAGCTGAAAACCTTCGTGACGCCGCTCTTCCTGGCGCTCATCATGGTTGAAATCGCCGACCTGATCTTCGCCGTCGATTCGATCCCGGCGATCTTCGCGATCACCACCGATCCGTTTATCGTCTATACCTCGAACATCTTCGCGATCCTCGGTCTGCGCGCCCTCTATTTTGCGCTCGCCGCCCTGATCCACCGCTTCGCTTATCTGAAATATGCGCTGGCTGCGGTTCTGGTCTTCGTCGGCTCGAAGATTTTCGTCGCCGATATGCTCGGCATCGCCAAGATCCCGCCCGCCGTCTCGCTGGGCGTCACGGTCGCCATCCTTGCAACCGGCATCATCGGTTCGCTGATCGCGACGAGGAAGGAAGTGAAGGCCATTGAGTAAGAATATGCAACGAGGAGGCGGAAACGCCTCCTCAGACTGCTGAATAAGCTCGACGATTCCCCTCCGTCATCCTCGGGCTTGACCCGAGGATCCCCCTTTTCAACGGCAGTGGATCCTCGGGTCAAGCCCGAGGATGACGGAGGTTAGGTTTGCACTCGGCTTGACACAGTAATCTTCACTCCGCCGCAAGCCGCGCATCGTCCTCAGCCGCATCCGCATCGCCGGGTGCGGTTTTTGCGTCTAGATCGGGAAACGCCACGATGCGCTTGCCGGAGAAATCGGCATGCACCACCACAAGCTCCTTCTCCTCGAAATAACCGAGCAGACGCCGCGCACGGCGGGCGGAATGGGTGCCATAGGCCCGGGCAATGCGGGCATCCGACGGGCAAGGCTCTTCACCCAGCGCCGCCTTGACGAGCAGCAGGAAGACCCCCTGCAGATCATCGGAAACCGACATCGACAATTCCAGCGCCTTCTGCCAGCCCTCGCTAGCGGCCATCGCCGCATCCACGCCCGAACGGGCAATCGCCACCTGACGGCGGAATTCGGGGAGTGACATGGGCGTGCCGGGAATACGGCGCATGCGGGCCCGCACCAGAAAATCCTGATAGAGCACGGCATCCGTGCGATAGGCCGATTGCGGATCGTCGAGAATTTCAACCAACACCGCACCGATCTTCTCTTCTCGCTCTTCCGGCGTCATGTCCGGCTGGCCGCTACGCGGCTGCTCGGTTGACGGCGCAACGGCGGCCGGTGTGGAACGGGAGAGCTCTGCCAGAATATCCGTGGTCGGGCGCGGCGCCGGCGGCGTCCGCCGCACGACAGCTCGCGTGAATTCTTCCGGATCCGGTGTGAAGATCAGATCTTCTACATCCTGTGGTGCATCCGGCAGCGGCATCAGCTTTGGCGACGATGAGCGCGCCGAGGTCTCCACCGCCCCGATGACGATGGGAAGCGGCCGACGCGACAATGCCGGGCCAAGCGCCACGAAATTACCGCGCTGCAGATCGCGAAACATTTCCGCCTGCCGCCTGTCCATGCCAAGCAGGTCAGCCGCGCGCGCCATGTCGATATCGAGGAAGGTCCGGCCCATCAGGAAGTTTGAGGCTTCCGCTGCCACGTTCTTGGCGAGCTTCGCCAGACGCTGCGTGGCGATGACGCCGGCAAGACCGCGCTTACGGCCGCGGCACATCAGATTGGTCATGGCGCCGAGCGACGCCTTGCGGGCGTCCTCCGTCACTTCACCGGCAACGGAGGGCGCAAACATCTGCGCCTCATCCACCACGACAAGCACCGGATACCAGAATTCACGATCGGCATCGAACAGGCCATTGAGAAAGGCGGCCGCGGCCCGCATCTGCTGTTCGACATCAAGGCCTTCCAGCGTCAGCACGCAGGAAACGCGGTGCTGGCGAATGCGGTTGGCAATGCCGGCAAGCTCGGCTTCCGTGCGCTCGCCGTCCACCACCACATGGCCGAACCTGTCGGAAAGCGTGACGAAATCACCCTCGGGATCGATGATGACCTGCTGTACCCATGGCGCCGATTGCTCGAGCAGCCGGCGCAGCAGATGCGACTTTCCGGAACCGGAATTGCCCTGCACCAGCAGGCGCGTCGCAAGCAATTCCTCGATATCGAGCTTGGCCTGCTGCCCGCCCGATAGGGTTCCCATGTCGATACCGACCTGCAATGTTCCATTCCCTGTGCTGCATCTCATCCGGCCGATTCCCTAAAGGACTGCCGAACATGCTCTTTACCAAAAAATCGGCGATTGCGTCTGCCCCGTGCCGATAATGCACAGGCAATTCGGTCTCAGCCCTGTGCCGACCTCAACCGGAAGCGCGAAATGCCGATGCGCCGGCCGAAGACGTTGAGCGCCAGCCCGAGAATGACCAGCGCCGCACCGATAATCTCGAAGACGGTGATATGTTCGGCAAAAGCCAGATAGGCGCTGATGAAGCCGACAACAGGCACCAGCAGCGAAAACGGCGCCACCGTCCCGGCGGGATAACGCAGGAGCAGATAACTCCAGATGCCCGCGCCGACAATGGTCGCGCCATAGGCCATGTAGATCACCACGAAAGCCATGGTGAGCGTCGCATTGGTCACCCCTTCGGCAATCGCTTCCGGCCCTTCCACCGCAAGCGAAAGCAGGATCAACGGCAGAACCGGCACAAGGCTGGTCCAGGCGACGAAGGAGACCGCGTTTACCTGGCCGATGCGGCGGTTGACGATGTTGCCGCAGGCCCAGGCAATCGCCGAGCCGACCCCCATCAGGAGCGGTAGCAGCGCTGCCACCGTCATGCGCTCCACGCCGATGACCGCCAGCCCGCCAAAAGCAATGATTGCGCCGAAGATCTGTGAAGGCAACGGCCGTTCCCCGAGAAATACCACGGCAAGCGCCAGCGTGAAGAAGGCCTGCGACTGCATGACCAGCGAAGCAAGCCCGGCAGGCAGGCCAAGCTTGATGGCCGGGTAAAGCAGGCCGAACTGCACGAAGCCCATCGCCATGCCGTACACGATCATGTGCCGCCACGGCACATTGGGTTTCGGCAGGAAGAAGACGAGAGGCACGGCTGCAAAAAGATAACGCACCCCCGTCAGAAACAGGGGTGGCATATCTGTGACGCCGATCTTGATGGCGACGAAGTTGAAGCCCCACAAAAACACGGTGATCAGGGCGAGAAAAATATGCGGCAATGCCATTTTGTTATGTCCGAATTTCAGGCGATCGACACCACGGGTAATCGAGGGGGCACTATGCCGAAACCGCCCTCTTCCAGCCGAAGGCGACGAGACCGGCGCCGATCAGGAGGCCGCCACCCGTGCGATTGACGATGCGCTGAACCTTCGGTTTGCGGATCGTATTGCGGGCGGCACTTGCCAGAAGTCCATAAAGGGCCGCATTCACGGTGGCAAGCACAAGGAATGTCACCTCGAAAATCAGCACCTGCGGCCAGAAGGGCAATGTCGGCACCAGAAACTGCGGCAGGAAGGCCAAGAAGAACACGATGCTCTTGGGGTTCAGCGCCGTGACGATATAGGCATGCAGGAAGATTTTGAGCGGCCGTTCACGGCCCGTCACGCCCGCGCCTTGCGCCGCTTCGCCAACCGGCGAACGCCAGAGCTTGATGCCGAGATAAATAAGATAGGCGGCGCCAATCCATTTCAGGCCGGTGAAAAGTGCAGCCGATGTGGCCAGCAGGGCGCCGAGCCCCAGCATGGAGGCGGTCATGGCGGTAAGATCCCCGAGCGCCACTCCCGTCACCGTCGCCGTGCTTGCCTTGCGGCCGTGGCCCAGCGCATAAGAAATCACCAGCAGGATCGTCGGTCCCGGAATGGCGAGCATGATGGCAGATGCGGCCACGAAGGCCAGCCAGTTTTCCAGCGGCATGATTGTGTCTCCCTTATCCGATTTGCCGAGCAAGCCACCAAAACCAGGAGGTATCAAGCCAAATCTTCGAAGATTAGGCCACCCGGTCATCCAGTGGCCGAACCGGCGGCTGCTCGCGTTTCATCGCCTGCGCAAGATCGTAGTTCGACTGCATGGCAAGCCACGCCCGCGCCGTGCTGACCCCTGCCCGCTCCAGCCGCAAGGCAAGGTCGGGACTGATTCCTGCATGCCCGTTAAGCACCCGCGAAAGCGCG
The DNA here is from genome assembly GCF_044769685.1 of Agrobacterium sp. NPDC090283. NCBI lineage: Bacteria > Pseudomonadati > Pseudomonadota > Alphaproteobacteria > Hyphomicrobiales > Rhizobiaceae > Agrobacterium > Agrobacterium sp. NPDC090283. The sequence continues at coordinate 151,165 of NZ_JBIVYG010000010.1, forward strand.
ACCCGGGACATGCCAAGCCTTTCAGCCGCTTCGGTTACAGAAAGCTGAAGTGCGGCAATGACTTCCTCCCGCAACAATTCGCCGGGATGGACAGGAAATTTCATCATTGGACCAATTCCCTTCAGTGGTAATCCTGATAGTCGACCAGTTCGACATCGCTATCCAGAAATCGAAATGTCACGCGCCAGTTTCCATTCACCCATATGGACCAGTGGCCTCTCATGCCACCCTTGAGCGGGTGAAGTTTGAAACCGGGAAGATTAAGGTCGGGAGCGCCTGCCGCGACTTCAAGCAAGGTGAGTATTCGGCCCAGCTTGGCGGCATGGGCCGGCTGAATACCCTTCGTCGTCCCTGAACGATAAAAAGCTTCGAGCCCTTTGTGACGGAAACTGACGATCATACAGGAACCGTATCCTGTATCGTATCACTATACAAGGCGTGAGGGCAGAAGCATGGCGGCCTCCTCGACATTTCTTTGTCGAAGAGACCACCATCATCAAAACCGCGGCGCCCACGGCGGCGCCGGCAGGTCACGGCGCCGCTTCACCCGCGACGGCTCGAGACCGATATCCACCAGCAGGCGCTCCGGCAGATCGGCAGGATCGGTCGGTGGCGCGCGCGGCACCAATGCGGCCAAAAGAACCGCCCTCAGGGTTTTCCAGATGCCGAATGTGACGAACAGACGGTCCACCGCATCCGGCAGCGTATATGCTACCAATGGTTGATCATTTTGCATGGGAAATCCATCCCGGCGCGGCAAGGCAGCCAGGTCCTTTATCGATGGAAAACGACATGCCGAAACGACGGGCGCAGCACTCATGCCACGCGAACGCGCAAGTCACATGTCGGACGAAGTGAAAATGCCAAACGGCAGGGAAATCAGGCCATAAGCCTTATCGGAGGGAGATGCCTCGCACCCCATAACCGCCGAAAATCATGCCGGGAAGGCCAGACATGCCGTTAAGGCGCATATTCATGTCATTAGTCATTCCACGCCTCCATTTAGTGCGGTTACAGACAAGACGCATCTTACACAGGAAAACCGACGCGACAAGAGGTCGCAATCTCGAATTGCAAAAGACGCGCAAAGGCGATGTAAAAATACAACAGGCACTCAGGCGGCGGAAACGCTGAGACCAAAACCCTGCATCAGCCGCCGGGTGGCGAAATCCGGCTTGCCCGACGTGAAGACGGCGAAATCGAAACCATCGGGATGTTCCGCATCCTGCGGCAGCGGCACCAGATGGCGGGCACGCCGGGCAATCGCCTCGGCGGGGTCGAGCCAATCCACCGGCCATGGCGCCAGCCTGCGGAACAGATTGGCCATGAAGGGATAATGCGTGCAGGCGAGAACGACGATATCCGTGCGTTTTCCTTCGCTCTCGATGAAGCAGGGTTCGATTTCGGCAAGCACCGCCTCATCCGGAACCAGCTCGCCCCTGATCCAGCTTTCCGCCATGCGCGCCAGATTTTCCGATCCGACGAGACGGACATGGCATTGCGTGGCGAAAGACTGGATGAGATCGCGCGTATAGGCGCGCTTGACGGTGCCTGGCGTCGCCAGCACGGAAACGAGGCCCGATCGGGTGCGCTCCGCCGCCGGCTTGATGGCGGGCACGGTGCCGACAAAGGTCATCTGCGGAAAGCGGGCTCGAAGATCCGCGCCGGCGAGCGTGAAGGCGGTGTTGCAGGCGATGATGCATACTTCCGGGCTGTAATCGTCCAGCAGCTTGTCGAAGAGCGAGAGAATGCGCGCCTTCAGCGCTTCCTCCTCCCAGCCGCCATAGGGGAAACCGGCATCGTCGGCCACATAGATGAAACCGCGCTCGGGCATCAGCACGCGCGCCTCGCGCAGCACGGTGAGCCCGCCAATGCCGGAATCGAACACCAGCACCGGTTTCAGCACATCGGCCGCCGCCTCACTCGTCTTCAGCATTCTCCCCTGCTCCCTCGGCCGATGGCCCCGCTGCCCTGCCCGCCTGCTTCGGCCACTGCCGGGGAAAGCGATCGAGCGAATTGATCACGCCACGGAAAACGCTGATTTCCTGCTCGGAAAAACCACGTCTCGACAGCACGGCGCGCAGATTGTCGACCATTTTCGGCTTTTTTTCAGCAGGATGAAAATAACCGCGCGCATCCAGCGCTTCTTCAATATGTTCGAACAGGCCGAAAACCTGTTCCTTGGTGGAAGGCCGCTGCTCGACGGACTGGAAAAGCGTCTCCCCCAGATCGTCCATGCCTGATTTCATCCATTCATAGGACATCAAAAGCACGGCCTGGGCGATGTTGAGCGAGGCAAAGGCGGGATTGACCGGGAAGGTCACGATCTCGTCGGCCAGCGCCACTTCTTCATTGGTCAGCCCCCAGCGCTCGCGTCCGAACAGGATGCCGGTTCTTTCGCCCGCTTTGAACTTGGCGCGCAGCGTCTCGGCGGCGGTGACGGGCGCCCGCACCGGCTTGAAACCGTAACGCTCGCGCGCGGTCGTCGCATAAACGAAGTTCAGATCCTTGATCGCCTCTTCCAGTGTCTCGAACACCTTCGTGGCGTCGATGACGTGATCGGCCTTGGAGGCGGCAGCCCGCGCCTTTTCGCTCGGCCAGCCATCGCGCGGGTTGACGAGGCGCAATTCGGCAAGACCGAAATTGGCCATGGCCCGCGCCACCATGCCGATATTTTCGCCGAGCTGCGGTTCGACCAGAATGATCGCCGGGCCTTCCGCCAGAAGTTCAAGCTCGCTGTTTGTGCCTGCCATCGTTGTTTGTCCGTTTTTTAAAGCGCGGCATCGATTTTTGAACCGAAGCCCTTAAAGCGCGCCTCACTGGCACAGATCAGCGCGAAAATCAAAGCCGGAGCGGGCGAATGCGGCCCCTTGAGACGGATGCCAACTCCAGACTCTTGCTCCGTGTCATCCTCGGGCTTGACCCGAGGATCCACAACCCGTTGAAATCAATGGATCCTCGGGTCAAGCCCGAGGATGACACGGAGTGTGGCGAAAGCCTTGCCGGCACTCTCGTCTCACCAAAACCCTGCTTTCACTCGCCCTTGATGATCGTCGCCATCTCTTCGCGCAACGAATCCCTGCCCTCATCGCCAACGCGATGAATATCGCTGATGACAGGCCGGCCGGCCTCTTCCACGACGTCGAAATGCACTTCGTCGACGGTCGCCTTCATCTCCGCCTCGTCCATGCAGGCCCAGAGCTTGAATTTCGCCGTCACGTCAGTCACGCCGTCCTTCGCAGCACCTGGCGTCACCGAAACATCGGCCAGCGGGCAGCCATCCTGAGAGTTCGTCACCACATCGTAACCGAAGGGATCACCCTTCTCGCCGCTTTCCGCCTCGTAAGCCGGCTTCTTGGATGCTTCGCGATATTGCGCGACGAAATCCTTGCTGAACAGGCTGGTCAGCATGTCCTCATCGAAAATATACTTCCAGTTCTCGGCATCGCCAGACCAGTTCTTGACGGTGATATCCATCACCTTCTGGACGGGATCGGCGGGGCCGGCCGCAAGGGCGCTGTGGGAAAAGAGGACGGCGGCAGTCAGAAGCAGAATATTCCGCATGATGTGATCCCGGGATAGGCCCGACAAGGGGCGAAGCGATTCGCCTGACTGTATTCCGGCATTGTGGTTTGGCAATGCGCAAAGCGTTATTGCGCTGCGCCAAAAAAGCGCCCCCCATGGCTTTGCCTCAGGCGCGCGCGATGCTATAGCCGCACCGGATATTTTTCCGGATACCGGCGTCATCAGGCGCCACAGCTTCGAAGGTGAGGAATTCATGGCAAAGATCAAGGTAGCCAATCCGGTCGTCGATCTCGACGGCGACGAAATGACCCGTATCATCTGGCAGCTCATCAAGGACAAGCTGATCCTGCCTTACCTCGATCTCGACATCGAATATTACGACCTCTCGGTTGAAAACCGCGACGCCACCAACGACCAGGTGACCGTCGATGCGGCCCACGCCATCAAGAAGCACGGCGTCGGTATCAAGTGCGCGACCATCACCCCCGATGAAGCCCGCGTCGAGGAATTCGGCCTGAAGCAGATGTGGAAGAGCCCGAACGGCACGATCCGCAACATTCTGGGCGGCGTCATCTTCCGCGAGCCGATCATCTGCAAGAACGTTCCGCGCCTCGTTCCCGGCTGGACGAAGCCGATCGTCGTCGGCCGCCACGCTTTCGGCGACCAGTACAAGGCGACCGACTTCAAGTTCCCCGGCAAGGGCAAGCTGACCATCAAGTTCGTCGGTGAAGACGGCCAGGTCATCGAAAAGGACGTCTTCGACGCCCCGAGCGCCGGCGTGGCGCTTGCCATGTACAACCTCGACGAATCCATCCGCGAATTCGCCCGCGCCTCCATGAATTATGGCCTGATGCGCAAGTGGCCGGTTTACCTCTCCACGAAGAACACCATCCTCAAGGCCTATGACGGCCGCTTCAAGGATATCTTCGAAGAAGTCTACCAGACCGAATTCAAAAAGCAGTTCGACGAAGCCGGCATCACCTATGAGCACCGCCTGATCGACGACATGGTCGCCTCCGCGCTGAAGTGGTCCGGCGGCTACATCTGGGCCTGCAAGAACTACGATGGCGACGTGCAGTCCGACACGGTTGCTCAAGGCTTCGGCTCGCTCGGCCTGATGACTTCCGTTCTCCTGTCTCCCGATGGCCGCACGGTCGAAGCCGAAGCCGCGCACGGCACGGTGACGCGCCACTACCGCCAGCACCAGAAGGGTCAGGAAACCTCGACCAACTCGATCGCCTCGATCTTCGCCTGGACCCGTGGCCTCGCCCACCGCGCCAAGCTGGACGACAATGCCGAACTCGCAAAGTTCGCGGCAACGCTCGAAACCGTCTGCGTCGACACCGTCGAAAGCGGCTACATGACCAAGGACCTCGCGCTCCTCATCGGACCGGACCAGCCCTGGCTCTCCACCACCGCCTTCCTCGACAAGATCGACGAAAACCTCAAGAAGGCAATGGCGGCTTAAGCCGGCCTTCTCAGCGACTTCAAAACCCGGCCTCAGCGCCGGGTTTTTCATTGACGCCATATAGACGAAATATGAGTTCCGCGGCGCGGGTCGAGCGTGCCCGCATTTCCTCTTCCGTTGGAAGGCCAATCGCCCCCGTCGCACGCCTGATCTGCAAATCCCCTGCCAGAAGCGACAGCCAGATTTCCGCAGGCTCTTCCGCTGTCGCCATACCCATGACGCCCCGTTTCGCCAGCGCCTGAAAATACGTCGCAAGCTTCGGCATGACGTGCTCACGACCCTTTTGCGCCAGAAGCGTGCCGAGTGCGGCATCAACGCCGGCTTCCGCCGCAGCGACCCGGTTGAGCAGTACCGCCCGCTCCCCCAGCAGCATCGACAATAGTTCAGCCCCGAAACGGGAAAGCTCCTTCACGCCGTCGGCCGCTTCCGCCGAGGGCAATACCAGCCTTGCGGCATTTTCTTCGACCATCGCTTCGTAAAGCCCGGCCTTGCCGCCGAACCAGCCATAGAGCGTTTCCTTGGATGACCTGCTCACCTTCGCCAGCGCCTGCATGGAAAAGGCCGCATACCCATCCCGGGCAAGCATGGCGAAGGCATGTTCGACAATCTCCCGCCGACGCAATTCCCTGCTTTCGTTTCGCATCCACATTTCCTTGACAATAACCGTACATGTGCGTACGGATGTGCCGTACACATATGTACGGTTATTTGATGGAGATTTTCATGTCCAGCTCATTTCTGCACGAGATTAGAACAAGACATTTTCCTGCGCTGGCCGCGGTAAGAAAACCGGCAATCTCGACCTTGCGCATCGCCGCACCCTTGAGCCTCGGTATCATGGCCGGGTTCTTTTTTGCCTTCAGCAATCCCGTGATGATGGCTTTCCCGCAGCTTGATGCGGAAGTTTTTATTGCAGCGTTCAACAGCATAAATTTCAGTGTCCGAAATGGCATATTTTATGCCGCCTTCTTCTCCCCGCTGGCGATCCTTTTCGCCGCCGCACTAGTCGACAGGCACAACCGCCTGATATGGCTGTTGGCCTTGGTCATCTACGCTGTTGTCGTGATCCAGACGCGAATGGTCAATGTTCCCATCAACGAGTTCTTCAAAACCGTTTCAACCGAAATACCGCCGGACTGGCAGAAATTACGCGATCGCTGGGCGCTTTCCAATCTTATCCGCACCCTGCTGACCACTTTTGCCTTTTTCCTCGCACTGCTGGCCGCGACGCGGCAGGCGGGAAAGAGGACGGACGGCTAGACCGCGGCAAGGGCTGCCTCAGGGCTGCGATATCAGACGATAACGATAGCCGGCTAGATTCATGCGCCATCATGGGACAGAACCCGGCCGCAACGCCGGGTTTTCTTTTTTGTTCACAGTATCTTGATTAGCCGTTGTACTAGGCGCAGACTTCGATTCCGTGTGCCACGGCCAGTACAACAATAAGACAAAGCTTAAACAGCATCTACTTGCACATAACTTGCCCGGCACAGTCAAACGTTTATCGGAGCATCGGCGCAATCTTTAGGGAACACGCGAATGATGCTGCGAACTGTTAAAAAAGCGAAGCACGAGTGCGAAATCCCTACCGGCTTTCCATGATGCTTCGCCGATTTTGCTTGGGGAGGCAAAAGCATGAGTGAATTGATCTTCTACACCAACCCCATGTCGCGCGGGCGCATCGCGCGATGGATGCTTGAGGAAGTGGGCGTTCCATACCGAACGGAAATACTGGGCTTCGAGACCTCGATGAAATCGCCCGCCTACCGGCTGATAAACCCGATGGCGAAGGTGCCCGCTATCAAACATGGCGATACCATCGTCACCGAGGCCGCCGCGATCTGTGCCTATCTCGCCGATGCCTTTCCCGGCGCGAACCTTGCGCCCACACCCAAGGCACGCGGGCTCTATTACCGCTGGATGTTCTTTGCCGCGGGTCCGCTGGAAATGGCGGCGAGCATGAAGGCCATGGGTTTCGAAGTGCCCAAGGAGAAGTTGCGCATGGCCGGCTGCGGCAGCTATGCGGATGTGATGAACACGCTTGAACGGGCCGTCAGCGAAAACCGCTTCATCGCCGGCGATCTCTTCACGGCGGCGGATGTCTATGTCGGCGCCCATGTCGGCTGGGGCCTGCATTTTGGCACCATCGAAAAACGCCCGGCCTTTCTCGACTACATGGCGCATCTCACCGACCGCCCGGCCTACAAGCGGGCCGCCCAGCTCGATGAAGAAGCGGCGAAGGACTTGCAGGTGGCGGCAAGCTGACCGGCCTGCAGGATCCTTTCCTCATGCCAGCGGCAGGTAAATATCCGTCAGCAGTTCGGTAGGCGGTGTGTCCCTGGGACTATTCAGATACTCCTCGAACATAGCACCATCACCGATCTGTCGTCCGGAGGCGGGAAGCCATTCAGCGTAAAGCCATCGGTAAGCCCGGTGCATATCCGCATAGGGACCTTTGTGGCGCAGCACGGCATATTCGCCGCCTGCGATGGGTTGCCGCTGCAACGGCTCGCCCTCCATCGGCATCACAACACCAGTGACGCAGGCGATGGAGCGAAGGTTGTCGGCAGGCACGATATCGGGATCGTCGAAATAAACCCCGATCATGCGCATGTCCGGCCCGGCCAGTCCACGCGCATGCAGCGTCCCGAACAGGGTTTCGAACGCCTTGCTGATCAGCATGTAGGAGCCGCGATGCGGAACCCCGGTCAAGGTCATGGGAGAAACGGTTTTCACAGCAATATCGAACATATCGGTCGCCTTTTCCAAAGGAACTGCGTTGAACAGACTGTGGCTTCCCTCTTTCCGGTAACGCGCCGGCGGCATTCCGTAGGCCGTTTTGAAAATGCGGTTGAAGGACTGGAGGTTCGGGTAGCCCGATCGTTTTGCAATGTCGCCGATGGCAAGATCGCCGCGGACGATCTCGCCCGCCGCGCGGTGCAACCGCAGCCTCTTGACGGTCATCGCCGCCGTTTCGCCATGGATTGCCCGATAAATCCTGTGCCAGTGATAGCTTGACATGCAGGCGATTTCCGCCAGCCGGCCCATATCCAGTTCTTCGTCAAGATGGTCATGAATATAGGCTGAAACCCGCCTCAGACGCGTTTCATAGATTGCCCAAGCCGTGTCACCGTTCATATCGAGCCTCTTTGCAAATCCGATGGCCAATAGAACCATAACCCGATTTGACAAATCCTGCTCAGTTGGGTGCCCGGCAAACGAGGCCGGCAACCGACCGTCCTCACCCCATTGGTGAAAACGGAAGCGGTTGGCCCGGAAAACCGGACCAACCCTGTGGTTTTGGGGGATTAGGCGGCCAGCGCCGCCGCCACCGCTTCGATCGCGTCCTGCGCCTTTGCACCATCGGGGCCGCCGGCCTGCGCCATGTCAGGGCGACCACCGCCACCCTTGCCGCCAAGAGCTGCGGACGCGGTGCGGACGATATCGACAGCGCTGAAACGGGCGGTCAGATCTTCGGTCACGGCAGCGACAGCACTTGCCTTGCCGTCTTCGGAAACCGCGATCAGCAGCACGACGCCGGAACCGAGATTGGCCTTGGCCTCATCGGCAAGACCCTTGAGATCCTTCGCATCGATGCCGGACATGGATTTCGCCAGGAAATTGACACCCGCAACCTGCTTGACGTCGCTTGCGCCGGCATCCGCCGAACCGCCGCCCATGGCAAGCTTCCGGCGCGCATCCGCAAGTTCGCGCTCCAGCTTCTTGCGCTCGTCGAGCAGCCCTTCGACACGCGACAGCACATCGCCCGGCTGAACCTTCAGCGACGAAGCGAGTGCCTTCACCCGCTCATCCTGTTCGGAGAGATAGGCAAGCGCGCCCTGCCCCGTTACGGCTTCAAGGCGGCGCACGCCCGCACCAACGGCGCTTTCGCCGAGAATGCGGATGAGCCCGATCTGGCCGGTGGCCGCCACATGCGTGCCGCCGCAAAGCTCGACGGAATAAGGACGGTTGGCTTTTGCGCCATGCAGGCCGGTGCCCATGGAGACGACACGAACTTCGTCGCCGTATTTTTCACCGAACAGCGCCATCGCGCCCTCGGCAATGGCATCGTCGACGCTCATCAGACGGGTCACGACCGGCGAGTTCTGCAGCACGATTTCGTTCGCCATTTCTTCGACGACCTTCAGCTCCTCGGCCGACATCGGCTTCGGATGCGAAACGTCGAAGCGCAGGCGCTCGGGCGCAACCAGCGAACCCTTCTGGGCGACGTGCGTGCCGAGCACTTCGCGCAGCGCCTCATGCAGAAGATGGGTGGCGGAGTGGTTCGCACGCAGGCGCGAGCGGCGGTCATGATCGACCGTCAGCTGAACGGCATCGCCAACCTTGAGACCACCCTTAGAGACCGTGCCCAAATGCACGAACAGGCCTTCACCCCTCTTCTGGGTATCGGAAACGGCAAAGGCGCCATTGTCGCCGGAGATCACGCCGGTATCGCCCATCTGGCCACCGGACTCGCCGTAGAACGGCGTCTGGTTGACGACGACCTGCACGGTCTCGCCATCGGCAGCGCTCTCGACGGCCTTGCCGTCCTTGACGATCGCCTGGATGACGCCCTCGGCGGTTTCGGTGTCGTAACCGAGGAACTCGGTCGCGCCGAGTTTTTCCTTGAGCTCGAACCAGATCGTCTCGGTCGCCTTGTCGCCGGAGCCGGCCCAATGCGAGCGGGCTTCGGCCTTCTGGCGCTCCATCGCATCGGTGAAGCCGGAAATATCGACGCCGATTTCGCGGGCACGCAGCGCATCCTGCGTCAGGTCGAGCGGGAAGCCATAGGTGTCGTAAAGCTTGAAGGCGGTTTCGCCATCCAGCATGTCACCCTTGTGCAGCGTCGAGGTGGCATCGGACAACAGCGACAGGCCACGCTCCAGCGTCTTGCGGAAACGGGTTTCCTCAAGCTTCAGCGTCTCGGAAATCAGCGCCTCGGCGCGGACCAGTTCCGGATAGGCGCGGCCCATCTGCTGCACCAGTGCCGGCAGCAGCTTGTAGATCAGCGGCTCGCGCGCGCCGAGAAGCTCGGCATGGCGCATGGCGCGACGCATGATGCGGCGCAGAACGTAACCACGGCCTTCATTCGATGGCAGGACGCCATCGGCGATCAGGAAGGCGGACGAGCGCAGATGGTCGGCAATGACCCGGTGGCTGGCGCGCTTTTCGCCTTCGGCCGGAACGCCGGTTGCTTCGACGGAAGCCGCAATCAGCGCGCGGAACAGGTCCGTATCGTAATTGTCATGTTTGCCCTGCAGCAGCGCGGAAATGCGCTCCAGACCCATGCCGGTATCGATCGACGGACGCGGCAGGTCGATGCGCTCTTCCTTCGTCAACTGCTCATATTGCATGAAGACGAGGTTCCAGATTTCGATGAAACGATCGCCATCCTCTTCCGGCGAACCGGGCGGTCCACCCCAGATGTGATCGCCATGATCGTAGAATATCTCCGAACAGGGACCGCAGGGACCGGTATCGCCCATCGCCCAGAAATTGTCGCTGGTCGGAATGCGGATGATGCGGTCGTCGGAGAAACCGGCGATCTTCTTCCAGAGGTTAAAGGCCTCGTCGTCGGTGTGATAGACCGTGACCAGCAGACGGTTGCGGTCGATGCCGAATTCCCGGGTGATCAGGTTCCAGGCATGGGTGATCGCCTCTTCCTTGAAATAATCGCCGAAGGAGAAATTCCCGAGCATTTCGAAGAAGGTGTGGTGACGGGCGGTATAACCGACATTGTCGAGGTCGTTATGCTTGCCGCCGGCGCGCACGCATTTCTGCGCCGAAGCGGCCGTGGAATAAGGGCGGCTTTCAAGACCGGTGAAGACGTTCTTGAACTGCACCATGCCGGCATTGGTGAACATCAGTGTCGGATCGTTGCGCGGCACCAGCGGGCTGGAGGGCACGATCTCGTGTCCGTTCTTCTTGAAGTAGTCGAGAAAGGTCGACCGAATTTCATTCACACCGCTCATGCCCACACACCGCTCACAGCTGGAGTCCATCACCGCCACCCCCGAAGGATGGCTATATTGCAAAATCACTGGCTTTTATCGTCCGCACCCGGCCCTGTCCAGCCATGGAGGCGAAGCAAGACATATAGGCAAGGAAAAAGGGCCGCGCGAAGAAAAATCGCACGACCCTTTTGATCCATATCGGCTCGGCAAAGTCTCCGGGCGGCGATGCCCGGACCTTCGCAGACGGCATCAGCCCTCGTCGCTGCCGTCGTCGCCTTCGCCGGCGTCCGGGCCGCCATTCTGCAGGAAGCGGTCGGCAATCAGACCGGCATTCTGGCGCAGCGCCAGTTCGATCTCGTTGGCCGTATCCGGATTGTCGCGCAGGAAGGTCTTGGCGTTTTCACGCCCCTGCCCCAGACGCTGGCTGTTATAGGAGAACCAGGCACCGGATTTCTCGACGATACCGGCCTTCACGCCGAGATCGACCAGCTCACCGGTCTTGGAAACGCCTTCGCCATACATGATGTCGAATTCCACCTGCTTGAAGGGCGGCGCCATCTTGTTCTTGACGACCTTGACGCGCGTCTGGTTGCCGACAACCTCTTCGCGCTCCTTGACGGCGCCGATACGGCGGATGTCGAGGCGCACGGAGGCGTAGAACTTCAGCGCGTTACCGCCCGTCGTCGTTTCCGGCGAACCGAACATGACGCCGATCTTCATGCGGATCTGGTTGATGAAAATCACCATGCACTTCGACTTGGAGATCGAGGCGGTCAGCTTGCGCAGCGCCTGGCTCATCAGACGGGCCTGAAGACCCGGCAGGCTGTCGCCCATTTCGCCTTCGATTTCCGCCCGCGGCGTCAGTGCCGCAACGGAGTCGACCACGAGCACGTCCACCGCGCCGGAACGCACCAGCGTATCGGTGATCTCAAGCGCCTGCTCGCCCGTATCCGGCTGCGAGATCAGAAGGCCCTGCAGATCCACACCGAGCTTGCGGGCATAGACCGGATCGAGCGCATGTTCGGCGTCGACGAAGGCGCAGATGCCGCCCTTCTTCTGGGCTTCCGCAATCGTCTGCAGCGCCAGCGTCGTTTTACCGGAGCTTTCCGGACCGTAAATCTCAATGATACGCCCCTTCGGCAGACCGCCGATGCCCAGCGCGATATCCAGGCTGAGCGAACCCGTCGAAACGGTTTCCACTTCAACCACATTTTCATTGGAACCGAGCTTCATGATCGATCCCTTGCCGAACGACCGTTCGATCTGGGAGAGCGCCGCTTCCAGTGCCTTGCTTTTATCCACCGATTTATCCTCTACGAGACGCAAAGAATTTTGTGCCATCCGAACCACCTTTAGGTTATTGAAGCCGCACAGGCAATGAAGCAGTATGGAAACGGTATGTACTCTATTTGTTCTCATTTCGCAAGGCTGGGCCAGCATATTGAAAACAAATAGCGATAAGTCGTTTGTTCTGCTTTCGTTTTTCCGTGCCGGGCCTATAGCCGCAAACCGGATGCGAGGTCAGGAAGACATCAGTTTAGGCCGAATCGCCCGGTCTTTCCATCCGCCAGAGAGGGAAATACAAGCGTGAAGAAAATACTCGTTCTGGGCGGTGCGCATATCGACAGGCGCGGCATGATCGAGACCGAGACGGCGCCCGGCGCGAGCAACCCCGGCTCCTGGATGGAAGAGGCAGGCGGCGGCGGTTTCAACGCCGCGCGCAATCTCTCCCGCCTCGGTTTTCAGGTCCGCATCATCGCCCCGCGCGGCGGCGACGTGACCGGTGAGGCGGTTGCGGAGGCAGCACGGCAGGCGGGCGTTGAAGATACGCCGTTCACCTTCCTCGACCGCCGCACGCCAAGCTACACCGCCATTCTGGAGCGCGACGGCAATCTCGTCATCGCGCTGGCCGATATGGACCTCTACAAGCTCTTCACGCCGCGCCGCCTGAAGGTGCGGGCGGTGCGCGAGGCGATCACGGCGAGCGATATCCTGCTCTGCGACGCCAATCTGCCCGATGATACGCTGACGGCGCTCGGCCTCGTCGCCCGCGCCTGCGAAAAGCCGCTCGCGGCCATCGCCATTTCGCCCGCCAAAGCGGTGAGGCTGAAAGCGGCGCTCGGCGATATCGACATCCTCTTCATGAACGAGGCGGAAGCTCGAGCGCTGACCGGCGAGACGGCGGTCAATGTGCGCGACTGGCCCGACATCCTGCGCAAGGCCGGGCTTTCCGGCGGCGTCGTCACCCGCGGCGCAAGCGAAGTCCTGGCCTTCAACGGAACGGAAAAAGCAATCCTCCATCCGCCCCTCATCCGCGAGGTGAAGGATGTGACGGGGGCGGGCGACGCCATGGCATCGGGTTATCTCGCCGCCATCGCCGAGGGAAAGACGATTGCGGAAGCGTTGAGGCAGGGCGCGGCCGCGGCCGCCATCACCGTGCAGTCCCCCTTCGCCACCTCCCAGGACCTATCAAAAGACAGTGTCGACGCCATGTTGGGGCTTGTTCCCCAGGCGGAAATGCTGGCATGAACCCGCTTTTAAAAACTGGAACAGATGAAATGACCCGCCCCATCTCCCCGCTCCTGCCCATCGTCTATTCTGAGGAAGTCGCCGCCGCCAAGCAGCGCGGTGCGCCGATCGTCGCACTTGAATCGACCATCATCACCCACGGCATGCCCTATCCCGGCAATATCGAAATGGCGGAAAGCGTCGAACAGATCATCCGCGATCAGGGCGCGGTTCCGGCCACCATCGCGGTCATTCACGGCACCCTGCATATCGGCCTTGAGAAAGACCAGCTCGAGGCGCTGGCCCAGACCACCGACGCCATGAAGGTCTCGCGCGCCGATATCGCCTTCGCGATCGCCGAGCGCCGCACGGGGGCCACCACGGTGGCCGCCACCATGATCGCCGCCGCCCGCGCCGGCATCCGCGTTTTCGCCACCGGCGGCATCGGCGGCGTGCACAAGGGCGCGGAAGAGACCTTCGACATCTCCGCCGATCTGACCGAACTGGCCAAGACCGGCGTCATCGTCGTCTGCGCCGGCGCCAAGGCGATCCTCGATATTCCGAAGACGCTCGAGGTTCTCGAAACCAACGGCGTGCCGGTCGTCACCTTCGGCTCGGAAGAATTCCCGGCCTTCTGGTCGCGCTCCTCCGGCCTGCCGAGCCCGCTTTCGCTGAACAGCCCGGCGGCCATCGCCAATTTCCAGGCAACCCGCGAACAGCTCGGCATCGATGGCGGCATGCTGGTGGCCAATCCCGTGCCGGAAGAGGACGAAATTCCGCGCGAGGAGATGGAAATCTACATCAACCGCGCCATCTCCCACGCCGAGCGCGACGAAATCACCGGCAAAGAGGTCACCCCCTATCTGCTCGGCGACATTTTCCGCCTGACGGATGGCCGCAGTCTGGAAACCAATATTGCGCTGGTGCGCAACAATGCGCAGCTTGCGGCGGAAATCGCCGTGGCATTGAGCTGAGACAGCCGCCCATCCTTAATCATCCTCGGGCTTGACCCGAGGATCCACACTCCGGTGCAAATAAATGGATCCTCGGGTCAAGCCCGAGGATGACGTCGCATTGCTGGAAAGACTTGTCGCCAACAATAAAAGGCCCGGAGAGCTTGCGCTTCCGGGCCTTTGTTTTTCCTGTCGAAGCCTATCAGTTCTGGGCGACCGGCTTCACCAGCGGCGTCACGCGACGGATGGTGACACGGCGGTTCTGCTGTTCCGGGCCGAGCGTCTGGACCTTCAGGTAACGCTCGCCATAGCCTTGAGTCGCGAGGTTTTCCGGCGGGATGCCGTAAACGTCGGTCAGCACATTGGCGACGGAAGCGGCGCGCTCGTCGGAAAGAACGAGGTTGCTTTCATCCGAACCGACGGCATCGGTATGACCCTCGATCAGGAAGGTTTCCCCCGGGTTTTTGGTGAGCGCCTTGTTGATCGCATCCGCCACCTTGCGTAGCGAACGGGCCTGCGTCATCGGGATTTCGGCGCTGCCGGTGGCGAAGGTGATGGTATCGAGGTCGATACGGCGCACCTTGTCGCGGATACGGGCCGAGTAACGCACTTCGTCCAGCGAATAGACACGCTCCACCGGCTCCACCGGCGGCTGCTCCAGGAAGCGGTAATAATCGCGGTCCGGATCGCTCGAAGTGTCGATGATGTAGTCCGTCACGGGAATGCGCAGACGCATCGGCGGCAGGTCGAGGCCCGGATCGCGATAGACGTAATCGCGGTCAGGATCTTCCATCAGCTCCGGCGCATAGAACAGCACATATTCGCGGCCGCGATCGTCGATGCGCGAGCGCTGGATCACGTCGCCATAACGGTTGCGGATGGTCACCACCTGCGTGCCGTCACGGCGCTCCACGGTTTCGCGGACACGGCCGCCGGGCAGACGCTCGTAATAGGGCTCGCCGCCATCGCGGATGAAGCGCTGATTGTCGTCGCCGCGTACCACGACGCGGTCGCCGAACTGCAGGATGATCGGCGCATCGCGGTCACGATCACGCGGACGGCCTTCACGCGGCTGCCACTCGCGCACGCCTTCCGGCCGCTCATATTGCGGACGACGGTCGACACGCTCGCCCTGCTGGGAGGTGATGGCCTCCATCTTGACGGGCGGCGGCGGGGCCTTGCCTTCGGCGGCACCGGCGCGTTGCGCTTCGGCGTCGGAGGTCGGAACCTTCACGTCACCGGCCTGCTCGCGTTCACGACGGCGCTCCTCGCGGGTCTGGCGGTTGCCGGAACGTTCCACTTCCTTGTCGCTGTCGAGAACGGCGGCGCCCTTGTCGACCGGCAGAATGACGGTATCGGCGGTCTTGGACGGGTCCTTGGCGATCGCCTTGGCCTTGTCCAGTTCCTCCTTGCTCATCGGCGGTGCTTCCGTCTGGGGAACGGCGACCTGATTGGGAACGGGCTCGCCGGCCGGCGCCTGTCCGGTCGTCGTACCGCTCGGCGGCGGCGTCGGCGCACCTGGCAGCGGAGCCGCGGGCTCGGTTCTACCCTGACCCTCTACCGGCGGCTGTTCCGAAGGCTGGCGGCCCGGTGCAGGGTTGGGCTGGGCTTCAGGTGCCGGCGGACGCGCGGGCGTTGGCGCTTCGGTCGGAACCGGTGCTTCCTTCGCGGCGGGCTCGGGGGCGGCCGGTTTTTTCTCCGGAACGGCTTTTTCGGCCGGCTCGGCTTTCTGTTCCGGGGCCTTTTCCTCTACCTGTGGCTTCTTGCCGGGTGCCGGTTCGCGGGGCTTGGCCGGCTCACCGGCGTTTTCAGGCCGTGCTGCGGGCTCCTGTTCGGCGGCAGGTTCCTTGGCGCGCTCCTTGCGCGGACGCTGCTCGCCCTCACCTGCGGGCTGTTCCGCCCGTTCCGGCTTGCGCGGACGTTCCTTCGGCTGTTCTTCGGCAGGTGCGGCTTCGGGCGCGGCCTCCCGCTGGCGTGCCGGGCGCTGTTCGCCCTCGCCCTGCGGCTCCTGAGCGCGTTCGGGTTTGCGGGGACGCTCCTGCGGCTGCTCGGCCGGCGCGGGCTCCGGGCGGGCCTCGCGCTGCTGCGGTTCGGGCTGCGGCGGCGCCTCGCGCTGGGGTTCCCGTTGCGGCTCAGGGCGCGGTTCGGCGGGCGCGGCTTCGCGCTTGGGCTCCGGTTCAGGCGCACGCTCCTGTCTCTTCGGCTCGGCCTGCGGCTGCGCCTCTTCGGCCTGCTTGCGCCGCTTGCGCAGTTCCTCTTCCGGGTTCGGTTCTTCCGGCTGCGCCTGCGCCAGTGTAACCTGACCGGTCGCAGCATCGCCGGGAAGCGCCTGCGACACGGGCGTCTGCGTCCGCGCAGCGCCGGCAAAACCGGCCGCGGCCGGCTCCACCGCAATCGCCAGCGACATGAGGGGGAAAACCACCCCCGTCAGCAATGTGTTCTTCTTCAGCATCGGTGTTTCCTCATCTGCCATTATTGGTCGCCAGTCTTGCGACATCTTGAGCCCGGCTGCGCGTGCGGGCGCTGGTCAACGCCCCGCACACGCTTCAGTTCCCATGATGGACAAAGCCTTGTGTACCGGAAATGAACAGATCAAGGCGTTTTCGTGGAAGCTCTGCGGCACAATCGCGGTGACTAATATTGCAGTTGCATTTTTTGACCAACCGGATGAATAATCGCATCCGCGCTGAAGGCGACAGGCGGTATCATCCGCCGCGCCCTGCGCCCATGGCGTCCGCACTGAAAACAACAACAGACTGCGGATGAACGACCAAAAGAGAGGATCGAAATGCCTATTTCCACCCGTCTGCTCGCAGCCGTATCGATTGCCGCCATCTCGCTGTTTTCAGGCGCAGCCCTTGCGCAGGACAAGATCGTCATCGGCACCGAAGGCGCCTATCCGCCCTTCAACAATCTCGAAGCCGACGGCACGCTGACCGGCTTCGACATCGACATCGCCAAGGCGCTGTGCGAACAAATGAAGGCCGAGTGCACCTTCGTCACCAATGACTGGGACGGCATCATTCCCGCCCTTCAGGCCAAGAAGTTCGACGCCATCATCGCGTCCATGTCGATCACGCCCGAGCGTCTCGAGAAGGTCGACTTCTCCAAGAAATATTACAACACCCCGCCGGCCATCGCCGTGCCGAAGGATTCGCCGATCAAGTCCCTCGACGATCTCAAGGGCAAGTCGCTCGGCGCGCAGGGTTCCACCACCCACTCCAACTATGCCGAAAAGCACTTCCCGGATGCCGACGTGAAGATGTATCCGACCGCCGACGAATATAAGCTCGATATCGCCAATGGCCGTATCGACGCCGTCATCGACGATATCGTCGTGCTTTCGGAATGGCTGAAGACCGATGCCGGCGCCTGCTGCAAGATCCTGACGCCGCTCAAGGTCGATGTCGAGATCAACGGCAATGGCGCGGGCGTCGCCGTCCGCAAGGGTGACACGGCGCTGGCCGACAAGTTCACGGCCGCCATCGCCGGCATCCGCGCCAGCGGCAAGTATCAGGAGATCAACAAAAAATACTTCGATTTCGACGTTTACGGCGAGTAAGCCCGTTCGATCTGTTGAAATCTGGTGGCGGAAGGCTTGCCCTTCCGCCATTTTTGTTTGAAAACGTCAGCATAACAATCACGGCGGCTTAAGACCGCGGGGGAAAACTGGCATGAGCGGAGCATTTTCCGCCATAGGTGCGTTCTGGACCTATGTCTCGACACTTCTCGATCCCTTCTGCGGACCGGTCGGACTCTTCTCGCTTTTCGGAAACGGCACCCTGGTCGCCTGCGGCGATGCGGGCTGGGGCGATGAAATCGCCTTCGGCGTCAAGGTCACCATCTCGCTGGCGCTCGCCACCCTGCCCGTCGGGCTGCTGATCGGTTTCCTCATCGCGCTTGCCGCGCAATCGGAAGAAAAATCGCTGCGGCTGGCGACCGGTATCTACACCACCATCTTCCGTGGCCTGCCGGAACTCCTGACGCTCTTCATCGTCTATTACGGCATCCAGATGCTGCTGCAATCGGTGGCCGGTTATGTCGGCATTACCGGCCCCGTCGAGATCAACGCCTTCGTGGCGGGCATGGTGGCGCTGTCAGTGGTGTTTTCGTCCTATGCGTCTGAAGTGCTGCTCTCCGCCTTCAAGGCCATACCCAAGGGGCAATATGAGGCGGGCGCGGCCCTTGGGCTTTCGCGGGGCCGCACCATGGTGCTCATCATCATTCCGCAGCTGGTCAGGATCGCCCTGCCCGGCATGACCAATCTCTGGGTCATCCTGCTGAAAGACACGTCCTACGTCTCGATCATCGGCCTTGCCGATATCATCCGCCAGACCGGCATCGCCGCCCGTGTCAGCAAGGAAGCCTTCTTCTTCTACAGCATCGCCTGCCTGCTCTACCTCATCCTGGCGCTGCTTTCGTCGATCGGGATTGGCTTCATCGATCGCTGGTCGCGCAAGTCGGAGGTGAGCCGATGAGCCACATTCAGGAACTCATTCCACCCCGCCCCGCCCCCGCCGTCGCGGACAAGCCGCTCAATATTTCGCGCATCGTCGGCATCGCCGTCATCACGCTCTGGGCGCTGCTCGCCGCCGCGCTGATCTTCGCCATGATCGAGGGCTGGGACTGGGACAAATTCCAGCGTTACGGGCCGCGCTATATCGATGGTCTCATCACCACCATCACCCTCGTCGGCAGTTCGATCATTCTCGGCGCCATTCTTTCGGTACCGATCGCCTTTGCCCGCATGTCGGAAAACCGCGTCCTCGGCGCGCTGGCCTATGCCTATGTCTATGTCTTCCGCAGCACGCCGCTTTTGGCGCAGCTTTTCCTGATCTATTACGGCCTCGGCAGCTTCCGCCAGGGGCTGGAAACCGTTGGCCTGTGGTGGTTCTTCCGCGAGGCCTGGTATTGCGGCCTTCTGTCGCTCACCCTCAACACCGCCGCCTATCAGGCGGAAATCCTGCGCGGCGCAATCCGCAGCGTGCCGCGCGGCCAGCATGAGGGGGCTGCCTCGCTCGGTATTTCGAAATTCATCACCTTCCGCAAGATCATCCTGCCGCAGGCCCTCATCGTGGCGCTGCGTCCCTATGGCAACGAGATCATCCTGATGATCAAGGGTTCGGCGGTGGTCTCCATCGTCACGGTCTTCGATCTGATGGGCCAGACCCGTTACGCCTTCTCCCGCACCTTCGATTATCAGGCCTATCTCTGGGCCGCGATCTTCTACCTGACGATCGTCGAAACGCTGCGGCATGTCTGGGCCTGGCTGGAAGCCCGCCTGACCCGGCATCTCAAGCGCTAGTCGCAAAGTTGGCAGCACTCATCAATGAAGGCTGCCAACATTTTGAAAAATATAAATATTTTGTGACACACCATGTCTTTGGCAAGCTTGGATTAACCATGACGTGTTCCCATATTCGATACAGCGGTAACGCTGTGATCGGCAATCATGGAAACGGGAACCGCCGTCATGAACAAGGACATGGAAATGATGCTGAGAGGCTACGGCCTCACCACCGCCCAGATATTGTATCGCCTGCCGGATCATCCGCTGGTTCTGCAGACCTATGTCTGGCAGGACTATGATCTCGCCCCGGATTTCCCCGAAATGCATGGCTTCCTCAAATTCTGGCAGGAAAAGCTCGACGGACCGCTGCATTCCGTCCGCTACGTGCATCGTCAGGTGATCTCGGCGCAGGAATGGCGCGCGCTCAAGGGGGAGTTCATCATCCACTGAGCCATCGCACCACATAAACATTGCGCCCGTCTCCGATGCGGCTTACAGCAAACGCCAACTGATGACGCTGACGGATAAGGCACGATGACGAAGAACCAGAAAATCGACGAAGAGGCGCTTGCCGAGGCCTATAACCGTGCGCTCGCGCTTGAAAAAGCCGGCGATGTGGACGCGGCGGTAAAGGCCTATGAGGAGGTTCTCGCCATCGATCCGGACGATCACGGTGGCGCGGCCGTTCGCATCGCCGCCATGGGTCGGGGTGAAACCCCGCCGAAGGCGCCGGACGCCTATGTTGAAACCCTGTTCGACCAGCATGCCGAAGCCTTCGAGGATATTCTTGTCGAACAGCTCGGTTACGCCGTGCCGATGATGGTGCGCCAGCGGTTGCAGACGCTGAACCTCGGCCCTTTCAAGCGCCTGCTCGATCTCGGCTGCGGCACCGGCCTTACCGGCGAAGCGCTGCGCGATATGGCCGACGACATTACCGGCATCGACATTTCCGAAAACATGGTCGAGATCGCCCATGAGAAGGACCTTTACGAGACGCTCTACGTCGCCGAAGCCGAAGACTTCCTCGAGGACAATGACGACGAGCCCTTCGACATCATCACCGCAACCGATGTGCTACCCTATCTCGGCGCGCTGGAGCCGCTGTTTTTCGGCGCCGCCGAAAACCTCAATGCCGGCGGCCTGCTGATCTTCTCGTCGGAGACCCTGCCTGAAGCGACCCTGGCCGGACGTCCATATATGGTCGGCCCGCACCAGCGTTTCGCCCATGCCGAAACCTATGTACGGGAACGACTGGCCGCCACCGGTTTCGAGGTTCTCGAAGTGACCGACATCAATGTGCGCATGCAGGACGGCAATCCGACACCCGGCCACCTGGTGATTGCCAAGCTCAAGGGCTGAGGTCGCTTCGGCATTACATCATTAAAACGGCAATGGCTTGTCGCAGACGTTGCGGCAGATTTCTTCTCCCCGCCGGGGAGAAGGTGGCCCGAAGGGTCGGATGAGGGGGGCAAGCTCTCGGTTTATCTCTACCCTTGCCCCCTCATCCCGCTGCCGCGGACTTCTCCCCGGCGGGGAGAAGAAACAAGCGGCATCCGCTCACCATATAAGTGGCGAACAAGGCTCCCGTCTGAATCAACCTCTCAGCAACATCCGCCAGCAGGTTGAAGAGACTCACCTTTTCCCGCCCGCTCAACTCGCCTTCGGCCGCCAGACGATATCCGCCACCTTGAGTTTCTTCGGCACGATCTTCAGATCGTAAAATTCATCCGCAAGCGCCTGCTGATAGGCGATGGCTTCATCCGGAACCAGCGACACTCGCCCGAGATCGGCACCGGGTCGCGTCAGCGAAACCTTGGTGACATCCTCCGGAACACCGGTGATCGCCGCCAGCGATTTTGCCGTTGCATCGATATTGGCCTGCGCTCCTGCGCCGACATTTGCGAGCTCCTTGAGGATCAGCGGCACGAGATCGGGATTGGCCTCGACGAAATCGCCATTGCCGAGAAAATAGCTCCACGGATCGACAATGCCTTCGGCGGTCGAGAGAACTCGCGTCGTCGGCTCCTTTTCCGCCACGGCAAAATAGGGATCCCAGATCGACCAGGCATCGATGCTGCCGCTGCGAAAGGCGGCTGCGGCATCCGGTGGGGCAAGGTCGACGGGCGTGATGTCGCTCAACGTCAGCCCCGCCTTTCGCAACGCCTTGACGGTGACATTATGGGCGCTGGAGCCGCGCTTGAAGGCGACCTTTTTGCCTTTCAGGTCTTCCAGCGTCTTCAGCGGCGAATCCTTCTGCACAAGGATGGCCGATCCGCCGGCTGCCGCCTTGTAGGTGCCAACGTAACGCAGATTGCCGCCGGCGGCCTGCGCGAAAAGCGGCGGCACATCGCCGGTCGGCCCGATATCCAGCGCGCCGGCACCCAGCGCTTCGAGAAGCGGCGGTCCGGAGGAAAATTCCGACCATTTGACCTCGATGCCGCGATCCTTCAGCAGCGCCTCGAGCGCACCCTGGCTTTTTGCCAGCGCTATCACGCCATTCTTCTGCCAGCCAATCCGCAACGTCGTGGTTGCGGCACCCGCCCGCCGGATATGCGGCAGAAACACCGCCCCGGTCGCACCTGCAATCAGTCCCAATGTTCCGCGTCGTGTGAGCATATGGATATCCCTCGCTATTCCATCCTTCGACAGTAAAAGCGTATATATTCGAGCGATTTTATCAAAATCACCCTTTGCGCGGAGAGAGTGCCGGGAGAATTGAATGTGCGAATTTGCCGGTATGGGCGGAATAAGATTGTCATACCTCGGCGGCGCAACCGGATGGGCCTTCCGGCAGGATCAGCCCCTGGCGGGCCAGATTAATGGGGAAAGACAAGCCCCAAATAAAAATGCCCTCCCCGGCAGCCGGAAAGGGCATTGATCAAAAACCTGATCCGCAGCGGATCACTCTTCGCCGGATTTGGGATTATCCAGCAGCATGTAATCGAGCGGCAATTCCGTCGTATATTTGATCTGCTCCATCGCGAAGGCGGAGGACACATCGCGGATTTCGATCTTGGCGATCATCCGCTTGTAGAAGGCGTCATAGGCAGCGATATCAGGCACGACGACGCGCAGCAGATAGTCGACATCGCCGCTCATGCGGTAAAATTCGACAACTTCCGGAAACTCGGAAACCACCTCGGAGAAACGCTTCAGCCATTCGATGGAATGCGAGGCGGTGCGGATGGAGACGAAAACCGTGACCTTGGTATTGACCTTGACCGGATCGAGCAGCGCCACGCGCCGGCGGATGACGCCATCCTCCTCCATCTTCTGGATACGCCGCCAACAGGGCGTCGTGGAAAGGCCGACCTTTTTCGCCAGATCGGCGACGGCCAGCGTGGAATCCTCTTGCAGAATGCGCAAAATCTTACGGTCTAGGCGATCCAATGCGTCTATCCTCCTGAATTAATTTCCTTTCAATACACTAATTTTTGCAGAAAAACAGAAAATTGTTTCACTAAATCCGCATTTCCACATGTTGTCGCAGAACCGGAAGCAGCTCCTCCGTGAACCATGGGTTCTTTTTCAGCCAGCCGGTGTTGCGCCAGCTCGGATGCGGCAGGGGCAAAACGCCGGGGCCGGAATTGCCATGGAGATAGCTGCGCCAGTTTTGCACCGTTTCAGTCATGGTTTTGCGGCGCCGGTCCCCAAGATGAAAGGCCTGCGCATATTGGCCGATCGCGAGGATCAACTCCACCTGCGGCATCGCCGTCATCACCCGCTCACGCCATAAAGGCGCACATTCCCGTCTTGGCGGCAGGTCGCTGCCCTTCTCGTCATAACCGGGAAAACAGAAACCCATCGGCACAATGGCGAAACGGTCCGGGTCGTAGAAAGTCTCCCGGCCGACATCGAGCCATTGCCGCAGCCTGTCGCCGGAGGCATCGTTGAAGGGTATCCCCGTTTCGTGCACACGCAGCCCCGGAGCCTGCCCGGCGATCAGAACCCTCGCCTTCGTCGAGATCACGACCACCGGTCGCGGTTCATGCGGCAGGCGATCGGCCATTCCCTTCAGCGGCGCGTCGCGACAGAGACGACAGCGGGCGATTTCGCCACGCACCCCATCCAGCCCGTCATCCCGCAACAATGGGGACCGCTCCGCCTCAGCCATGATCCCACCCCAGAAAATGGCGGATGACGGTCAAAAAGCCCGCTGCCGGCGTTTCCAGATCCGCTGCTCGATGCTCACGTCGCCACTCGGAAGGTTTTTCGAAATCCCCCGCCCAGATGCCCCGCCCCTCCTGCCGTGCCCTCGCCTGCTCGCCGGAAAACTGGAAATAGCCCGATGCAACGGCAAACCCCGCGGAGACCATTTCCGAAGACACGTCCTTGCCATCAGCCGTGCAATAAACGAGCTGTCGCCCGTAACGGTCCCTGGAGCTACCGGAACAGGAAAAATCCCGCGCCGTCGCCAGACGCTGCAGCGCGCCGCGCGCCTCCACCCCGCACGGCCAGCTCTCGCCGCCGCGCAGGCATGTCTGCGCAAGCTCCGGCGCATCGATGCCGAGCAGCCGGAAGCGTTCGTCTCCCTTGGAAAGCGTATCCCCATCGATCACGAAGAAACGGCCGACATGGGTTTCGCTGTTGATCTGGTCGAGCTTGGCGGCGATGAGAATGCCGAGAAAAACCGTGGCGAGAAAAAGCCCGCCATCGCGAAATGCCGAAAAACGTCCCCGCTTGCCTCCATTTCGTCTCATGTAACAACAAACCCTTGTCAGAAATGGCAAACAAATCCTTTCACGGCAGCATCTTCTTAAGATTTTGCGCGTAGTCTGCAAGGGTTCATGTCACCCCGCGTTGTAACAATGAGTAAAAGCGTCAGCACGTCCACCGACAAGATCATCGTCGACCGCTCGAAAAAGCACCGCAACAAGGCGGTCTTCGACACGGTGAAGACGACGCGTGACCGTCTGCAGCAGGGGGCAGGCGCAAGCGACGCCTATGAACGCGAAATGCTGACCATGCACATCGCCGAGACCCTGCAGGGCGCGATGATCATGCCGCTTTTCATCGTGCTCGCCTCCATCATCGGCCTTTATATAACCCGCGACATCAGCCTGATCATCTGGTCCCTGATTGCGCTGAGCTTCCACGCCTTTTCTCTGCTGCTTGCCAAGCGGGCGGCAAAACAGGAAATCACCGCCGAAAATATTCAGCACTGGAAGAGCCTCTTCCTCGGCATGCAGATCCTCATCGGCTGCGCCTGGGCCATGTTCGCTCTGGCCGAACCGGTGCGCAACGACCCGACGCTCGTTCTTTTCTTCAAGGGCTCGACGCTCTTGATCGCGCTTTCCTTGACCGCCATGGCCAATTTCATGTTGCGGCGCGCGACCTTCATGACCTTCCTGCCCGTGCTGGCGGCGCTGTGCATGACCTCGGCGATTTCGCGCAATCCCTTCGATGTCGGTCTGGCACTGATGTTCGGCATGGCGATCCTCTTCTGTCATCGCATCACCAGCCGTCTTTATCAGACGAGCATCAAGCTCCTCTCCTCGCAGACGGAAAAGGACGACCTGATCGCCGAACTCGAAGTCGCCAATTCCGTGTCGGACGAGGCGCGCCGCCGCGCGGAAGAAGCCAACCTGGCGAAATCCCGCTTTCTCGCCTCCATGTCGCACGAGCTGCGCACGCCGCTCAATGCCATCCTCGGCTTCTCCGAGGTCATGTCGTCGGAGGTGCTCGGCCCGCTCAACAATCCGCTCTACAAGGAATATTCCGGCGATATCCATCGCTCCGGCCAGCATCTGCTCGATCTCATCAACGAAATCCTCGACCTGTCGCGAATCGAGGCCGGCCGTTACGATCTCAACGAGGAATCCATCTCCATGCTGGAAATCGCCGAGGATTGCATCGGCATGATCCAGCTTCGCGCCCGCGCCAAGAATATCAGGATTTCCCAGCAGTTCGAAAACAGCCTGCCGCAGGTCTGGGCCGATGAAAAATCCATCCGCCAGGTCATCCTCAACCTCCTGTCCAACGCGGTGAAATTCACGCCGCAGGGCGGCGAGATTCTCGTGAAAGCGGGCTGGACGGCGGGCGGCGGGCAATATGTGTCGATCAGGGATAACGGCCCCGGCATTCCCGAAGAGGAAATTCCCGTGGTGCTGTCGGCTTTCGGTCAGGGGTCGATCGCGATCAAAAGCGCCGAACAGGGAACCGGCCTTGGCCTGCCCATCGTTCAGGCGATTCTCGCCAAGCATGATGGTCAATTCATCCTGAAATCGAAACTGCGCGAGGGCACCGAAGGCATCGCCATCCTGCCGGCAAAACGCGTGCTGCAGAGCCTGCCGGCCGTGGAGGAAACCCACGCCATCCAGCCGCGCCGGCGGTCCTTCGCTTGAGGCTGAAGCATTTCCAGGAAAAGCGGACGCCGGTTTTCCGTTCGGAAATGCCTTAAGGCTAATAACCTCAGAAGAACAGCGCCGTCACCAGCGAATAAAGCACGAAAAATCCATTCGCCATCAACAGGCAGAAGACGGCAAAGGAGCCGAGGTCCTTGGCGTGCCGCCCGACCGAGGAGATTTCCGGCGAAATGCGGTCCACCAGCTCCTCGATGGCGGTATTCAGCGCCTCGACCGAAAACAGCAACAGCATCAGCACGGTAAAGACGAGAAGATGCGCAAATGGCGCGCCCACCACCAGAAGCAGGGCAAGCCCGACACCGAAGGCGAGAACCTCATGCCGGAACGCCGCTTCCTGCCACAGCCGGCCAAGCCCCTGCACGGAATAGCGGGCGGCGGCAAAAAGATGCCGCCAGCCTTTTTCCTTGCGAAAGGCGGGTTCCGGTTGCTTCTTTTGCGGCGTCGCGTCCATCTTCGGCCTCAATGGTCGGTGCGGGAGCTGATGCGGGTGTCCACACCCGCCGCTTCAAACGTCGCCATACCGGAATGGCAGGCAGCGGCAGCCTTGACGATGCCGGCGGCAAGCGCTGCCCCCGTGCCTTCGCCGAGCCGCATGCCAAGCGCCAGAAGCGGCGTCTTGCCAAGCTTTTCGATGGCGGCCAGATGGCCCGGCTCACCTGACACATGGCCGATCAGGCAATGGTCCAGCGCCGAAGGATTGGCGGCCTTCAGAAGAGCGGCGGCAGCCGTCGCCACATAACCGTCGATCAGCACCGGAATGCGCTGCACGCGGGCAGCGAGGATCGCGCCGGCAATCGCCGCGATTTCGCGTCCGCCGAGACGGCGCATGATTTCGAGCGGGTCGGACAGATGGTCCTTGTGAAACTCGACAGCAGCCTTCACCGCCGCGATCTTGCGGGCCATGACCTCGCCTTCCGAACCGGTGCCCGGACCGGTCCATTCTTCCGCCGTGCCGCCATAGAGCGCGAGATTGATCGCCGCCGCAATCGTGGTGTTGCCGATGCCCATTTCACCGACGCAGAGAAGATCGGTGCCGCCGGCAATCGCTTCCATGCCGAAGGCCATGGTGGCGGCGCAGTCGCGCTCCGAGAGCGCCGGCTCGCAGGTGATGTCGCCGGTCGGATAATCGAGCGCCAGGTCGAAGATTTTCAGGCCGAGGTCGTTGGCGACACAGATCTGGTTGATCGCCGCACCGCCGGCCGCGAAATTTTCCACCATCTGCTGCGTCACGGATGTCGGATAGGGCGTAATGCCGTGGCGGGTAACGCCATGATTGCCTGCGAAGATCGCCACCAGCGGACGGGTGACGGCCGGAGAACGGCCGGACCATGCGGCCAGCCACATGGCGATTTCTTCGAGACGGCCGAGCGAACCCGCGGGTTTCGTCAGCTGCGCATTACGTTCCTTGGCCGCCACAAGCGCATGCGTATCCGGGCCGGGAAGCTCGCGCAACAGCGCACGAAAATCGTCGAAGGGCAATCCGCTCATGCTCATGGTGTCGGTCTCTTTCGTAGCCGGGTTGGCTGTCGCATCGGCTTATGCGTCCGGAACTTGTGTTTTCCGGCAAATCGGTCTTTGTTGCGCCTCTCATAATCGCGGATGCGCCGCGGAACAACCGGAAATGCAAGTGCAGCAACGGAGAGAGCATGAAGGCCGGGGATTTTATAACAGATGTCATGCATTCCGTTGCCTTTCTCAGCCGCCTGCCCGTTCCCTCGCGGTTTTTCGCTGATGCCGACGGCGTGTCGATGCGCCGCACCGCCCGCGCCTTTCCCGCCGCCGGCCTGCTGATCGCCCTGCCCGCCGCTTTCCTAGTGGTGGTTTTCGCAGCCTTCGACGCCTCTCCGCAGCTCACGGGCTGGCTCGTCATCGGCCTGACGGCGCTCATCACGGGTGCGCTGCACGAAGACGGCCTGGCCGACATGGCCGACGGTTTCGGCAGCGGCAAGGACAGGGCCCGCATGCTCGAAATCATGAAGGACAGCCGCATCGGCAGCTATGGCACGATCGCCATGGTCCTATCCTTTGCGCTCCGCGCCACCGCGCTCGCCTCGCTGATCGAGACGCTGCCGGCAAAAACCGCCGCCGCCGCCCTGATCGCCGCGCTTGTCCTGAGCCGCGCCCTGATGGTGTGGCACTGGCAGTCGCTACCCGCAGCAAAAACCTCCGGCATCGCCGCCGGCGCCGGCCAGCCGGGCACAAGCGAGCGCAACATCGCGCTGGTGATCGGGCTGCTGCTTTTCACACTCTTCACGCTGCACGCCCTGCCGCTCCTGTCGATTGCCCTTGTGCTGGCGGCAGCCATTCTGGCGGCCGTGCTTTTCGGCAGGCTCTGCGACAGGAAGATCGGCGGCCATACCGGCGACACTATCGGCGCCTGCCAGCAGATCACGGAGATCGTTACTCTCGTCGCTCTTGCTCTTGCGGCCTGACGGCCTGATATAGATCCCTATGGAAACACCCTGCATCCATATCTGCCGCCTCGACGCGACCAACAGCCTCTGCATCGGCTGCGGCCGCACGCTGGATGAAATCGGCGACTGGGCAGGCTATAGCGACGAGAAGCGCCGCAAGATCATGCGGCGGCTGCCGCAAAGACTGGCAAATGTGAGCGAGACCGCCAAGGAGACGCATACCGCATGAACAGGCTGACCATCGTTCTCCTCCTGCTGGCCGTGGGTCTCGGCCTGCTTCTCATCAATCACGACGGCGGCCGCACACTCGGCATCGACAATGACCAATTCGCCCACGTCCTTTATCTTGTGCCCATTGCCGGTCTCCTGTCGGCAGGCATTCTGGCGGGAAGACGCGGCAGTTTCGGCACTGTCATCCGCCAGCTCGCCGTCTGGCTCGTCATCATCCTCGGCCTCGTGTCGCTTTATCTCTATCGCTACGATCTGCAATCCTTCGGCGACCGGCTGCTCGGCGGCCTGATGCCCGGTCGCGCCGTGGTGGTGACGACATCAGGCGGTGAACAGGAAATCGTGCTGCATAAATCGATGAGTGGGCATTTCGAGGCGAATGTCACCGTCGAGGGCAAGACGATCCACATGCTGGTCGATACGGGCGCAAGCTCGGTGGTGCTCGCCAATGCGGATGCGGCCGCAATCGGCATCGACACCACAAACCTCCGCTATACCGTCCCTGTCATGACCGCAAATGGCCGCACGGCGGCGGCCCCCGTCACGCTCTCCGAAATCGGCATCGGCCCCATCGCCAGGCGCAACATCCCCGCCCTCGTCGCGCAGGACGGCCAATTGGGCCAGAGCCTGCTCGGCATGAGCTTCCTGTCGACCCTCGGTTCGCTGCAGATGCAGACCGATGAATTGCGGTTGCGCGACCGGTAAGCTCGGGCCTTTGAGATTCATTCGCCGGCTTTCGGCACCAACCATTGGCGCCGGAAAGGAAATACCTCATCGCGGCGGCAATCGGGATATTCTTTTCGCGCATAGGGGTGACGGCAGGCCATTGCCCCCTTGATTCCTTCCCATTTGATAATTTATGTTGGTGCTGTTCTCAGGGCGGGGTGTAATTCCCCACCGGCGGTATCGGGATCTTCCCGGAGCCCGCGAGCGCTTCCGGTCTCCAAAGCCGGAAGGTCAGCAGATCCGGTGAGAGGCCGGAGCCGACGGTATAGTCCGGATGGAAGAGGACAAGGCATAAGACGCCCGCGCGTGAGCGCGGCTTCGCATTGCATTGTTCGCCCAAGGGATATTTGGCGCTTCTTGAAGCGCGAAAATGCCGCAAAACGGCATAACCCCTTGAAAGGCTTGAAATAGAATGACCATTGCTAAAATTGAAGACGCGATCGATGCCATTTCCCGTGGCGAGATGGTGATTGTGGTTGACGATGAAGACCGCGAAAACGAAGGCGATATCATCGCCGCTTCCGACAGCATCACTCCGCAACAGATCGCTTTCATGATGAACCATGCGCGCGGGCTGGTCTGCGTCGCCATGCCGGGCGAGCGCCTCGACGCGCTCGACATTCCGCTGATGGTGTCGCGCAACACCGAATCTCTCAAGACGGCCTTCACCGTCTCGGTGGACTATATTCCGGGCACCACGACAGGCATTTCCGCCGCCGACCGGGCAGAGACGGTGCGTGCGCTGGTGTCGGAGGGTTCGCGCCCGGAAGACTTCGCCCGCCCCGGCCACATCTTCCCGCTGCGCGCCAATCCGCAAGGCGTTCTCGGCCGCACCGGCCACACGGAAGCAGCCGTGGACCTCTGCCGCCTTGCCGGGAAATTCCCGTCCGGCACCATCTGCGAAGTCGCCAATGACGACGGCACCATGGCCCGCCTGCCACAGCTCGAAGTCTTCGCCGAACGCCACGGCCTGCTCGTCGTGACGATCAAGGATCTCGTTGCTTACCTCAAGGGCGAGGTTGTCGAGGACGTGGTGCAGAAGCAGGTTGCGTGAGCTGCTGCTCGTGTTGTGAGTACGAAAACGCCCGGCGCAAGCCGGGCGTATGCCTGAAATTCGACGTCATCCTCGGGCTTGACCCGAGGATCCACAACGCGACGTGACATGGATCCTCGGGTCAAGCCCGAGGATGACGTGGCGTATGTTGAAACGCCGGCTGATCCCGGCGTTTGGTCGATCCAACAATAAACCTCAGCGCTCGCGCGCCGGCACCAAAAACCCTACCAGCAGCAGAAACCACCATCCACCAGCAGGTCCACGCCCGTCACAAAGCTCGCCGCATCTGACAGCAGGAAGATCGCCGGCCCGACCATCTCATCCACGCCTGCCATGCGCTGCATTGGCGTCTGTTCTTCGAACAGCTTGGTCTGGTGCACCATTTCCGGCCGCGTATTCATCGGTGTTGCCGTATAACCCGGCGAGATGGTGTTGACGCGAATGCCGCGCCCCACCCACTCCATCGCCATGGATTTCGACATGTGGATGACGCCGGCCTTCGAGGCGTTGTAATGGCACTGCATCAGCCCGCGATTGACGATGACGCCGGACATGGAGGCGATGTTGACGATCGCACCACGGCCGTTCTTCAGCATGGCATTGGCTTCCGCCTGGCAGGACAGGAAAACGCCCTTCAGGTTGATGTCCATCATCGTCTGGAACTGGCTTTCCTCCATCTCCTCGGCCGGATTGGCATTGGCGATGCCGGCGGCATTGACGGCGAGTGAAAGCGCGCCAAGCTCGGCCTCAGTACGCGCAACCGCTTCAGTCAATGCCTGCTTGCTGGTGACGTCAGCCGCAATCTGGATCGACTTGCGCCCGGCCTTGGCGATAAAATCGGCCGTCTGCGCAAGACCGTCATCGGTGCGGCGATCAAGCAGCGCGACATTGGCGCCGGACTGGGCAAGCGCCATGGCGATGCGCTGGCCGATGCCGGAGCCGGCGCCGGTGACAAGCGCCACCTGGCCGGAAAGATCGAACAGTTTCGGCGCGTTGAGCGTGATGGTGGACATCGGTATTTCCTTCTTCAGATGGTTGCCAGTTCCATGACCGAGACGTCGTTTGCTTCGTCACGGTTGAGGATGCCGGCCTGTTTTCCCTGCGCGAGCACGAGGATGCGGTTCGATACGCCCAGCACTTCCTCGAGATCGGAACTGACGACGATGACGGCCACGCCGCTTTTCGCCAGACCGGCGATAATATCGTAAATGCCCGCGCGTGCGCCGACATCGATGCCGCGGGTCGGCTCGTCCAGCACCACCACGCGCGGATTGCGGGCAAGCCATTTGGCAATGACCACCTTCTGCTGGTTGCCACCGGAAAGATCCGACGCCGGCTGTTCGCTGCGGCCCTTCACCCCGAATTTGGCGATGGCTTCCCTGGTAAAGGCGCGCTTGATACGCGGCGTGATCCAGCCGGTGCCGACGCGGTCGAGATTGGCGTAGATCAGGTTTTCACCGATCTCGTGCTCCACCACCAGCCCCTGCAATTTGCGGTCTTCCGGCACCATGACGATGCCCTTCTCTATCGCGTCCGCCGGGCTTTTCAGCGTCAGCACATTGCCATCCAGCAGTACCTCACCCGCACTCGTCGGGTCGGCACCGGAAATCGCCCGCACCAGCTCGGTGCGTCCCGCCCCGATAAGACCGGCGATACCAAGGATTTCGCCGGCGCGAACGCCGAAGCTGATGTCGCGGAAGGCATTGGTCGCGCCGGTCAGCCCTTTGACCTCCAGCACCACCTTGTCCTGCGGTTCCGGCAACGCCGGGAACAGGCGCTCCAGCGAGCGGCCGACCATGCTTTCAACGATGGTACGCACCGGCGTCGCGCTATCGGCAAATTCATGCACGCGCTCGCCATCGCGCAACACCACAATGCGGTCGGTGATCTGTTTGATCTCTTCCATGCGGTGGGAAATGTAGATGATGCCGACGCCCTCGGCGCGCAGCTTGCGCACCTGCTCAAACAGCGCCTGCGTTTCCGCACCGCCAAGTGCCGCCGTCGGCTCATCGAGGATCAGAAGTTTCGCGTCCAGCGCCAGCGCCTTGGCGATTTCGATCAGCTGCTGGTTGGCGGTGGAAAGGCCGGCCACCTTGCGGGTGGCGGGAATGTGGAGATTGAGGCGCGCCAGCTGCTGCTGGGCTCTGCGCACCATCTCGGCGCGGTCGATAACGCCGTTCTTCATCAGCCAGCGGCCGATGAAGACATTTTCAGCGATGGAAAGCTCCGGCAGAAGCTTCAGCTCCTGATGGATGAGCACGATGCCCTTGTCGATCGCCTCGCGCGGCGATGCAGGCGCGTAAGGCTGTCCAAGCCATGTCATCTTGCCCTCGGACGGCTCACGCGAACCGGCGATGATACCTGACAGCGTGGACTTGCCCGCGCCGTTTTCACCCAGCAACGCCACCACTTCGCCCGGATAGACATCGAGATCGACGGCTTTCAGAACCTCAAGCGGACCATAACGTTTGCTGATGCCACGGAGCGAAAGAACCGGATCGCGCATGACGGGACCTCCCAGGACACATAAGCAGCGGCAATGCTCAAGCCTTGCGTCCGAAATAACCTAAAGACAAACCAGTGAATGCCCCGCGCATCCCATGGGTCGCGCGGGGCAGCAGGATCAGGGATGGTTCGCGATGAAGCCTTCGACATTTTCCTTTGTCGTCAGCGTCGCATCGGAGAGCTGCACGGCCGGAACCTTCTCACCGCCGACGATCTTGACGGCCATTTCGACAGCCATGCGGCCCATCTTCTGGGTCTGCTGCGTCGCGGTCACGTCGAAGACGCCGTTCTTCAGCGCCTCAAGGGCTGCCGTATCGCCATCGAAGCCGCCAACGACGATCTTCTGCGAAGGGTTGGCGACCTTGATTGCCTGCGCCGCGCCGAGCGCCAGACCGTCGGCCTGTGCAAAGACGATGGAAACATCCGGATTGGCCTGCAGCATGTTCTGCATGATCTGGAAGCCTTCATCCTGGCTCCACATGTTGGACCACTGTTCGGCAACAACCTTCACGCCGGAATTGGCCTTGACCGATTCCATGCAGCCCTTGGTACGGTCAACTTCCGGCGTCGTACCCTTCTGGCCGTGGATGATGACCATCTTGCCGGCACCACCGGCCTGCTTGATGATGTAATCGCAGACGGCCTTGGCGGAAGCGACGGAATCGGTGGCAAGGAAGGTATCGCCCGGTGCGCCATCGGCATTGCGGTCGATGTTGATGACCGGCACGCCTGCGGCTTTCGCCAGCTTCACCGGAACGGTGGCGGCAGCGGCGCCAGCAGGAATATAGATCAGCGCGTCGATGTTCTGGGTCAGAAGATCCTGGATCTGGTTGACCTGCGTGGGGCCATCGCCCTTGGCATCCACGGTGACGACGGCAATGCCACGCGTCTTGGCTTCAGCTTCGACGGCCTGCTTGATCTGGTTGAAGAAGTTCGCCTGCAGATTGGCGACGGCAAGGCCGATCTTCTTGACTTCGGCGGCGTTGGCCTGGCCGAGCGACAGGGCGAGAAGGGCGGCGGATGTCAGCAGAATGCGTGAAAATTTCATGATTATTCCTCCATTTGTTGATTGTTGACCTTCGGGCAGATCGAACCTCCTCCCCTCCGGCCGTTTTTCACGCCTCCCATGCCGGGAGGGTCGTTTATTGCGCGGACGGCTCTTCGCCATCCGCAGGCAAATTCAGCTTCTGCGGCGACGCAAGGTTTCAGCGCCCACGGCCAGCACGATGACCACACCGATGATGACCTGCTGCAAAAAGGGAGAGACGTTGAGCAGATTGAGGCCGTTGCGCAGCACGCCGATGATCAGCACGCCGATCAGGGTGCCGCCAATGCCGCCCGCACCGCCCGAAAGCGAGGTTCCGCCGATGACGACGGCCGCAATCGTATCCAGCTCGTAACCGAAACCGCTGGAGGGCTGCACCGAGTCGAGACGTGCCGCAAGAACGATGCCGGCCAGACCGGCCAGAACCGCGCAGGCCACATAAACGCAGATGGTGACCAGCGGCACGTTGATGCCGGCAAGACGCGCCACTTCAGGATTACCGCCGACCGCATAGACCGTGCGGCCTTCGGAGCGGAAACGCAGGAAAATCCAGGTAACAAGCACAACGACCAGCATCAGCAGCACGGTTGCCGTCAGCACGCCGAAATGGCGTTCAATCGCCAGCATCATGAACCAGTCAGGGAAACCGACGATCTGCTGTCCATCGGTGATCATATTGGCGAGACCGCGCGCCACCGACATCATCGCCAGCGTGGCAATGAAAGCAGGCACCCGAAAGGCCGTCACCAGAATACCGACCACGAGGCCGCAGGCGGCAGAGGCGACAAGCGCCAGCACGATGGCCATGCCCATCGGCATGCCCGCGACATTGGCCGTCCAGCCCATGATCATCATAGACAGCGCCAGCACCGAGCCGACGGACAGATCGATGCCGCCAAGCAGGATCACGAAGGTCATTCCGACGGCCATGATGCCGAGAACGGTGATCTGGTCGAGAATGTTGAGCCCGTTTCGGAGCGACAGAAAGTTCTCGCTGGCGAAAGTCAAAAAGACACACAGCAGCAGCAGGCCCAAAAGCGGTCCGGTCGCACCACTCAGCCAGGCAAGCGGGCTCCTGGTGTGCGTGACCCCCTCATTGCGTTCAAGCGCGGACATGGCTCCTCCCGATGACTGTCTTGCATTTTTTAAACCGATTAGAATAATTATTCATCATCGGTGAAACATGCATAAGCCAGTTGAGAGAAGCTTGTCAATAGGGCTTTCACGGCAATGCCGATACCGCCGGACGATAAACAATCCGCAATTCCATCTTGACAGAAACGCCACGTTTGCAATTATATAAATAGATGCATAAATATTCACACGCATGTTTTGAAGAGGATTCCATGCAGTCCCAGGAGCTAGAGCGCATTGCGCGCCAGATTCGCCTTCGCGACGTACAGGCTGTTTTTGAAGCGGGTGCGGGCCATGTCGGCGGCGAAATGTCGGCCATCGACATCATGACGGCCCTTTATTTCCGCGTCCTGCGCATCTGGCCGGATGATCCGAAGAACCCTGCCCGCGACCGCTTCGTGCTTTCCAAGGGCCATACGGCCTGCGCGCTGTATGTGACGCTGGCCAAGCGCGGCTTCATCCCGGAAGAGGAAATCTCGACCTTCCTGCAGCCGAATTCGCGCCTCAACGGCCATCCGAACTGTAACAAGGTGCCGGGTGTGGAAACCAATACCGGCCCGCTCGGCCACGGTCTGCCGGTTGCCGTCGGCATGGCCAAGGCGGCCAAGCTTTCCGGTGCGGACTACCACACCTATGTCATGACCGGCGACGGCGAGATGCAGGAAGGCTCCAACTGGGAAGCCATCATGTCCGCTGCGCAATTCGGCCTCAACAATCTGACGCTGATCGTCGATCACAACCGCTTCCAGCAGGGTGCGGCGCTTGCGGAAACCAACGATGTCGCGCCGCTTCGCCCGAAGCTCGAGGCTTTCGGCTGGGAAGTCAGCGAAATCAACGGCAACGCCATGGCGGAAGTCGTGCCGGCGCTGGAGCATCGCGGCAACCGCCCGCATTGCATCGTCGCCCACACCAACAAGGGTCACGGCATTTCCTTCATGCAGGACCGCGTTGACTGGCACCATAAGGTTCCGAGCAGGGAACAATATGAAATCGCCGTCAAAGAACTTTCGGAGACATTGTAATGAACGCGCCCGTAACCGCCGCCAAGCTTTATGACTGCCGCGACGCCTTCGCCGAAACGCTGGAAGTGCTGGCCGCTGGCAATGACAGGGTCGTCGCCGTCTGCAACGATTCGGTCGGCTCCTCGAAGCTCGGCGGCTTCAAGTCGAAATTCCCCGAGCGCCTCGTCAATGTCGGCATTGCCGAACAGAATATGGTCGGCGTCGGCGCCGGTCTCGCCAATGGCGGCCAGTTGCCCTTCGTCTGCGGCGCATCGTGCTTCCTCACCGGCCGCGCGTTGGAGCAGATCAAGGCTGACCTTGCCTATTCCAACGCCAATGTGAAGCTGATCGGCATCTCCTCGGGCATGGCCTATGGCGAACTCGGCCCGACGCATCATTCAATCGAAGATTTCGCCTGGACCCGCGTTCTGCCGAACCTGCCGGTCATCGCCCCCTGCGACCGCATCGAAACGGCCGCCGCCGTCAAATGGGCGGCGGACTATGCCGGCCCCTGCTTCCTGCGGCTGTCACGCGTCGGCGTGCCGGATCTGCTGCCGGAAGGCCATGTCTTCGAACTCGGCCGCGCCAACCTGCTGCGTGAAGGTTCCGACCTGACGCTGATCGCCAATGGCACGCTGACCCACCGCATCGTCAAGGCCGCCGATATTCTCGCCAGCCGTGGCGTCAAGGCGCGGGTGCTGAACATGGCGACCGTGCGACCCATCGATGAGGCGGCCATCGTCACTGCTGCGAAGGAAACCGGCGCGATCCTGACGGCCGAAGAACATTCGATCTTCGGCGGCCTCGGCTCCGCCATTGCCGAAGTCGTGGTCGATCAAGCCCCCGTGCCGATGAAACGTCTCGGCGTTCCCGGCGTCTTTGCCCACACCGGTTCCGCCGAATGGCTGCTGGATGAATTCGGCATGGCGCCGGCCGCCATTGCGGATGCGGCCGAAGTGCTGATCAAGAGAAAATAAAGTCTCCTCCCAGAGTCGTCGCGTGTCTTCGGATGCGCGGCGACACCCTTTCTGCAATATCGTCGTTTAATCGCCGCAAGGCGGAACGAAAACTGCCGACGAAAGACCCCCGTCATGCACGCCATTCTGTCCATCGATCAGGGCACCACCAATTCCAAGGCCATTCTCGTCTCGGAAAGCGGAGAGTTGCTGGCGCGCGGCTCATCACCCGTTGGCATTACCTATCCGCAGCCCGGCTGGGTGGAACAGGATCCGAACCGCATCTGGGCCTCGGTCCGTGAAGCGATTTCCGCCTGCCTCGCCGCCGCCCCCTCTGCCATCGATGTCGCCGCCATCGCCATTTCCAACCAGCGCGAATCCGTCACCATATGGGATGGCGAGACCGGCGAGCCGCTCGGCCCGGTGCTCAGCTGGCAGTGCCGAAGAACGGCGCAAGACTGCGCTGAGCTGATCGAGAAAGGCCATTCCGAGCGCGTCATGGCGCTGACCGGCCTGCCGATTGACCCCATGTTTCCCGGCGCAAAAATGCGCTGGCTTCTGGAGCGCGCGCCGAAGGGGCGCAGGCTCCGTGTCGGCACCATCGATAGCTGGCTCATCCATTGCTTCACCGGCGGCAAGGTGCATGCCTGCGACGCCTCCAACGCCGCCCGCAGCCAGGTGCTCGATCTCAACCGGCAGGTCTGGAGCGATGAGCTTTGCGAGCTCTTCGGCATCGATATCAACACCCTGCCCGATCTGCGCGACAGCAGCGGCGATTTTGGCACCACATCGGGCGTTCCCGGTATCAAGGACGGCACACCGATCCTCGCCGCCATCGGCGACAGCCACGCAGCCCTCTTCGGCCACGGCGCCTTCAACCCCGGCGATGGTAAGGTCACTTTCGGCACCGGCTCATCTGTGATGACCACCCTGCCGCATTTCATCGCGCCAGAACGCGGCATCACCACCACGGTCGCATGGCGGCTCGGCGGCAAACCGACCTTCGCCTTTGAAGGCAATATTCTCGTT
Source organism: Agrobacterium sp. NPDC090283 (assembly GCF_044769685.1). Taxonomy (NCBI): domain Bacteria; kingdom Pseudomonadati; phylum Pseudomonadota; class Alphaproteobacteria; order Hyphomicrobiales; family Rhizobiaceae; genus Agrobacterium; species Agrobacterium sp. NPDC090283. The sequence continues at coordinate 189,320 of NZ_JBIVYG010000010.1, forward strand.
TCGGCAGCCTCCCTGCCCTGGATGACGGAGATTCTCGGCCTGCCGGATGTCGCCGCGCTGGTGGAACTCGCCGCCACTACCGAGCCAAACGGTCCCGGTTTCGTGCCGGCCTTCGTTGGCCTCGGTGCACCCTATTGGGATACCAATGCGCGTGCATTGTTCTCGCAGATCAATTTCAGCACCACGCGTGCCCAGATGGCGCGCGCCGTCACCGACTCGATTGCCTTTCAGGTCCATGACGTCTTCGCCGCCATGCGCGCGCAGTCGCCTTCGGGTTTTGGACGGCTGTTCGTGGATGGCGGGCCGAGCCAGAATCGTTTCCTGATGCAATGCGTTGCCGACATGCTGCAACACCCCGTCATCCAGCGTGACGCGCCGGAAGCCTCGGCACTGGGTGCCGCCTATCTCGCCGGCCTCGCCCTCGGTGTCTGGAGCGATCTCGATGCCATCGCGGCGTTGAACAGCGACGGCAACACCATCGCGCCGTCCGCGAGCGAAAACAGCCAGCGGCTCAGCGTCTGGCGCGATGCGATTGCCCGCTCGACCTTGCCTGTAACCTCGGGTAATGGTGAATAAAAATTCACCCTGGAGGGCTTATGGGCAGGCTAAACGAACTTCGAATGATATCCCGCGTGGCGCAGATGTATTTCAGCGAGCACAAAAGGCAGGCGGAAATTGCGCAGCATCTCAACCTGTCGCAGGCCACCGTCTCGCGCATGTTGAAGCGTGCCGAGGCCGAAGGCATCGTCCGCACCAGCATCATTCCGCCGCCCGGCACCTATAGCGATCTGGAAGCGCAGCTGCGCGAACGTTTCGACCTGCCGGAAGCCATCGTTGTCGATTGCAGCGAGGATCGCGACGGTGCGATCATGGCCCGCATCGGCGAGGCAGCGGCCCATTTCCTCGAGGTGACGCTGTCGCAGAACGAGATCATCGGTGTTTCCAGCTGGAGCCAGACGATCTTCAAGATGGTGGAAAACATCCACCCGCTTAAAGGTGCCAAGGCGCGTTACATCGTCCAGACGCTGGGCGGCATGGGCGATCCTTCCGTGCAGACGCATGCGACCCAGATCACCACTAGACTGGCGCGGCTGACGGAAGCCGAACCGAAGCTGCTGCCGGTGCCGGGCGTCGCCACCTCGCGCGAAGCCAAGCTCTTGATGCTCGCCGATCCCTTCGTGCGCGAAACCATCGATCTTTTCGGGTCGATCACGCTCGCCATCGTCGGCGTCGGCGCGGTTGAACCATCGGAGCTTCTTGCCCGGTCCGGCAACATCTTTTCCGCCAAGGAACTGGCCGATCTCGCGCAGGCGGGTGCGGTGGGCGACATCTCGCTGCGCTTCTTTGACAAGCAAGGCAAACCGGTCAAGACGCCGCTCGACGACCGGGTCATCGGCCTGCCGCTGGAAAACCTCTCCAATGTCGACCGCGTCATTGCACTCGCCGGCGGCTCGAAAAAGACCGAGGCGATTGCCGGGGCACTCAGAACCGGTGTGATCGACGTGCTCGTCACCGATAAATTCACTGCCGAACGACTGGTCGGCCAGGAAACATAGCCAATATCCCATAAAGGAGGAGACATGAGGCGCTTTGAAGGTCAATCCGTATTCGTGACCGGAGGCAATAAGGGCATCGGATACGGCATCGCCCGCCGTTTTGCCGAGGAAGGCGCGAAAGTCGCCATCGCCTCTGTCGACAGGGACACCCATGACGCCGCCAGAAAACTGGCGGACGAAACTGGCGCGGTCACCCATGGCGTCATCCTCGATGTGCGTGATGCGGCAGCGGTGCGCGAGGCCTATGGTGCCGCCGAAGAAGCGATCGGCCCGCTGTCCATCTCCGTCCAGAATGCCGGCGTCATCACCATTTCCAAGATCGAGGAACTGACGCAGGAACAGTGGGATTTTAATCTCGACGTCAACACCAAGGGCGCGTTCCTCTGCTGCCAGGAGGCGATCCGCCGCTTCCGCGAAAGCGGCACCAAGGGCCGCCTCGTCAACACCGCTTCCGGCCAGGCGCGTCAGGGCTTCATCTATACCCCACATTATGCCGCCTCGAAGTTCGGCGTTATCGGCCTGACGCAAAGCCTTGCCAAGGAACTGGCGCCTGAGGGCATCACCGTCAACGCCATTTGCCCGGGCATCATCCACACCGAAATGTGGGACTATAACGATCGCGTCTGGGGCCAGATGCTGGGCGATTACAAGCCGGGCGAACTAATGGCCGAATGGGTGCGCAACATCCCCATGCGCCGCGCCGGAACGCCTGCCGAAGTGGCCGCACTGGTGGCGTTTCTGGCGTCCGACGATGCGGCATACATCACCGGCCAGACGATCAATGTCGACGGTGGGTTGATCATGTCTTGAGGGCTTATTAGCCTCTCCTTCGTCATCCTCGGGCTTGTCCCGAGGATCCATCCCCACGCAACCATGGATCCTCGGGTCAAGCCCGAGGATGACGGCACTGTAGAGAAGTCTTCAGTGACAAGCAGTAATCCGCAATGTCAGTTACGCAGCCGATACCCCGTCTTGAACATCCAGGCGACAACGCCAAGGCAGAGCCCCAGAAACAGCGTGATCATCGCAAGGCTGATGACGGGATTGACGTCGGCGATCTCGTAAAAGCTCCAGCGGAAACCGCTGATGAGATAAAGCACCGGGTTGAAATGGCTGACCGTCTGCCAGAAGGGCGGCAGCATGTCGATGGAATAGAAGCTGCCACCGAGGAAGGTCAATGGCGGCACCACCAGCATGGGAATGAGATTCAGCTGCTCGAAATTCGTCGCCCAGATGCCGATGATAAAACCGAACAGGCTGAAACTGACAGCCGTCAGCACGAAGAACAGGATCATCATGAATGGATGGGCAATGGTGATATCCACGAAGAACGACGCCGTTATCAGGATGATCGTGCCGATCATCAGCCCCTTGGTCGCCGCCGCTCCAACATAACCGGCGAGAATTTCCGTCATCGCCACCGGGGCGGAGAGGATTTCATAGACCGTACCGGTGAATTTCGGGAAATAGATACCGAAGGAGCCGTTGCCGATACATTGCGTCAGAAGCGTCAGCATGATGAGGCCGGGCGTTATGAAAGCGCCATAGGAAACCCCGCCAACCTCCTGAATCCGCGAACCGATGGCGGTTCCGAACACGATGAAATAAAGCGATGTGGAAATGACCGGCGACACCACGCTCTGCAGCAGGGTGCGACGCGTGCGCGCCATTTCGAACAGATAGATGGACTTGATGGCTTCGAAATTCATTTCTGGCCTCCGACCAGCGAAACGAAGATATCCTCAAGCGAGCTTTGCCGCGTGGAAATATCCTTGAAATGGATGTTGGCGGCGAAAAGGGCATTCAGAACATCGGCAATGCGGCTCTGCTCGCCATTATCCTCGATTTCGTAAGTAATGGTGCAGCCGTCCTCGGAAAGGCTAAGGCCGAAGGGCGCGAGGCTTTCCGGCAATGCCTGCACTGGCTGGGAAAGCTCGAGGAAAAGCTGCTTGCGGCCGAGTTTCTTCATCAGCGCCGTCTTTTCTTCCACCAGCAGCAATTCGCCGCCATTGATGACGCCCACCCGGTCGGCGATCTCTTCCGCCTCTTCGATATAATGCGTCGTGAGAATGATGGTGACGCCCTTGGCGCGCAGCTCGGAGACGACATTCCACATGTCACGGCGCAGCGCCACATCCACGCCCGCAGTCGGCTCGTCGAGGAACAGCACCTTCGGCTCGTGAGCTAGCGCCTTGGCGATCAGCACGCGTCGTTTCATGCCGCCGGAAAGCTCCCGCAGCATATTGTCCTTCTTGTTCCACAGCGACAGGGATTTGAGGATGCGCTCGATCAGTTCCGGGTTCTTTTTCTGTCCGTGCAGGCCGCGCGAAAAGCTGACGGTGTTCCACACCGTCTCGAACTGGTCGGTCGTCAACTCCTGCGGCACGAGGCCGATCAGGGCGCGGGTCTGGCGAAAATCCTTCACCACATCGTGCCCGCCGACGAGCACCGAACCTTCACCCGGATTGACGAGACCGCAGACGATGGAAATCAGCGTCGTCTTGCCGGCGCCATTCGGGCCCAGAAGGGCGAGGATTTCCCCTTCCCTGATATCGAGGCTGACACCTTTGAGCGCCTGAAAGCCATTTGCGTAGGATTTTGTCAGATTCCGTATCGAAACAATGGCATTCATGGCGAATCTTTCGAAAAACCGAGTAAGATGCACGCCATATAGGCCGTAGAATGCGCAAATGCCAGCCCGGAGGCCTGAACACTGCGTTCGGCGATTGAGGAAAATCAGCCGTAGACGCTATAGAAAAACTGCGCGGCGACGAAGACCAGAAACAGCCCGAACGCCCGCTCCAGCTGCTTCTTGCTGAGCGCGTGCGCCAGCCGTGCCCCATAGGGCGCGACCACGAGAGTAATGGGGATCAGCAGCACCACGGCGATCCAGTTGATGAAGCCGGTGGAAAAAGGCGGCAAGCCCGGTTCACCCCAGCCGGCCCAGATGTAACCCAGAAGGCCCGGCAGCGAAATCAGCACGCCGACACCGGAGGAAGTCGCAACCGCCTGATGGATGGTGCGTCCGTAGAGCGTCATGAAGGTATTGTTCATCACCCCGCCGCCCACGCCCATCAGGCCGGAAAAGAGCCCAATGCCGGTGCCGACCAGAAAACGGCCCGGATTTTTCGGCAGGTCGGAACCGAGATGCCAGCTTGCCCGGTTGAAGATCATCCGGAAGGCGAGCGCCAGCGCGATGAAGGCGAAGATCAGACGGAGCGCGACGCTGGAGGCATAGGCGGCGACGACGGAGGCGAGGATGGTGCCGAGCGGCACGGCAATGATCCAGCCCTTCAGCAGATCGACATCGACCGCGCCTTTCTGGCGATGCGTCAGGAACGAGCGGATGGAGGTGGGCACGATGATTGCAAGCGACGTGCCGAGCGAAAGATGCATGCGCACCGCGTCGGGCACATCCAGAAGCCCGAAGACCTGGTAGAAGACGGGCACCAGCACCGCGCCGCCGCCAATGCCGAACAGCCCCGCCAAAAGGCCTGCAACCACACCTGCCGCCGCAAGCGCCGCAGCAAAGATCATCAGCTCTGAAACAGGGGGCATGAAAGCAGGCTCCCGGGGGCCGTTGTCACAAACATGTGACGCTCATAGCGTATCAGAAGAGCGCGGCAAGCCATGTTGGCCGCAGGTCGGTACGGCGCGATGTCTTTTGCCGCTATCCGCGCCGGATGGACCACTCCGTGGGATCGTTTTCCCATTGCATGCCCTTGCAAAGACGCCGATATCCCCCCGATAAGGCAGTCTTTTTCACCGGCCTTCGGGCCGGTCTTTTTTTGTGCGCATGTGACGGACAGCTATCGAACCAGCGCAGAGAGAGAAACATCCCCAACCTTCGTCATTCCCGCTCTCCCCCAGAATCCGCAGCCTATGTCATCGGCGGCAGACTGATGACATGTTGCCCTACATATTCGACGTCATCCTCGGCCTTGTGCCGAGGATCTGCCAACCTATTGCCAATCGCGACGTTGCAGATGCTCGGGACAGGCCCGAGCATGACGGAGGAGGCGTTTTCAAAGTCAGCCATGAGCCTCCAACGGCAGGACTTAATCGCAATGCCTGTAACCTGACTTGCGCGTGCGCAGGTCGAAGTGAAAATGGTTCCAGTGGTTGGGATCGCTGCCCGGCCCGAGAACGGTCGAGAAATATTTACAGCTGTCCGATCTGACAGCCTTCAGCAGCGCCTTTTCGCGGAAAGCGAAGAAGCTCTTCTTGCGAACATCGATTTCCTTGCCGTTCTTCAGCGTGATGGTGCCGATATCGATGGCATTACCGCGTGCGTGTTCCGACCACGGATTGCTGGAGCGCGAATTCATCTTGCGGCAGGAATATCCGCCCATCGGCGTGATGCGGCCGACGCCGGAGAGATAACGGAAGCGCGAGGATGGCACGAGTTCAAACTTCACCCATTTCGCAAAGGCAAGCGTGACCTGACAATTGAGCTTCACCGCCGGCCGGACGGCGACGCCGCTGGCAAGACCGCTGAGTTCGATCGGATAGTCGATACCGCAGGTCGGACCATCGGCAATACGCGCGACATCACGGAAAGCGACACCGAGGCGGCGCAGTTCAGAGCGGCAGGCAACTTCGGAAGGTGGCATGACGCCGGGCGGCATGGACCGGTTGCTTTGCAGCCCGCCACCCGCCATCGGATTATCAGGCATCAGCATGGCCACTTCTTCCACCGGCTGACGACGGGAAGAGGCGCCGAGCGGCGGCGGTGGGACGAGCCGAGATTGGCTGGCCCGTTGCGTCTGGCGGGCCGGAGGCACGGCCACGGGATTATCCGTGCCGATACCATCCACCACCGGCTGCACCGAAGCGCCTTCGGCGATATCCGCATCCTGTTCTTCGGCAAGTCCGCGAACCGGCTCCACGCCCAGCATGGAATCCATGTTCACACCGCCCTCGCCTTCGGCGATGTGGTTGCTGGCCATCTGCTGCGCGGGCATCGTCTGGCCCTGCATGGTCTGCGCCGGTGCAGCCGTATGGCCGCTGGCCGCCATGCGCGCCTGATGCTGGGAATCGAGTGTCGAATAACCCTGCCCGCCCTGCGGCGATTGCAGCAGGGGATCCTGCGAAGCGTAAGGCTCCGGCATCGGCTGTGAAACGGCGGCAGGATAATCGGTACCCTGCCCGGCCTGCTCGGCCTGATACACCGCACCCGCCGGCGCGCTGTAACCCTGCTGCCGCGAGGAGCGGATGGCGCTGACGCGCGTGGTGCCGTCCACTTCCGCCGGCGGCACGAGGCCTTCCGCCGAACACGACACCATGACCGTGGAAATCAACAGCAACGTCACAAGACGACGCGGAAGGGAAACATACGCCATACGAGAACCTGTACCTTCAGCGGCCGCTATTGGCGGCAATACAGGCTAAATTTTAAAGAAATGAGGTAAACGAAACCTTATTGGTTGCGGGAAATAACGAATGATGTGTTTCGTGGAACGGGGAATGGAGACGGGCCGACCGAAATTACGTCGATGGCAATGACGAAAATGCTGAGACCTCTCCTCGGTCATCCTCGGGCTCGATGTAAAGACCGGAGACATCCCTGACAGATGTTCGGAGACATCCCTGACAGTTTCATGGGTTTTCGAGGTTTATTTCTGCGACCTGAGTTGCGC